>NZ_JAEDXW010000016.1:0-133995 GCF_036877565.1 Edaphobacter sp. HDX4 | reverse complement strand
AAAAAGCGGTAGGGGTGCCCTACCGCTTCACCGGAACACCGTATAGGGACGTGCGAGCCAGAATATACAGCGTCGATCCGTCCTTGCCACCGAAGACGAGATCGATCGGGCGCTCCGGAACCTTGATCGTATCGATCAGATCGCCCGAAGGGCTGTAGACGTAAACCTGTCCGGCAGCAATATAGACGTTCCCATGCGAATCCTGCGTTACGCTCTCGCCGCCGCACTCGGCGAACAGCTTCATATTCTTCAGAGTGCCATCTGGCCCGACCTCTGCCGCGTAGGTCTTCTGATAGCTCTCATCGCTGACGTAGAACAGCTTGCCCTCCTCCGCTCTTCCCAGCCCGAAGGCGCGCAGGACGTCAGCCATCTTCGTCCCATAGTAAAGCGCGCCGGTAACGAAATCCTCTCCGGCAGGGATGAAGGTAGAGCCGTCAGGCGAAACATACTGGAACGGCTTTGCGACCGAAACCGCGTTCACGAAATCGTTCTCGTTCCGCCAGTAGTTCTCCGGCAGAACCGGCGTCATTCCTTCGCGCGGCGCAGCCTTCTGGGGCTTCAGCAGCGTGATCTCGTCGTCCAGCGCATCCGGCCGAAAGCTGTACACCGTTCCGTTACCGTCGTAGGAGACCACCATCAGATCGCCCGCCCTATCGAAGACAAGCTGCACCGGGTCGAGCGGGCTGTCGCGAACGATCTCCGCCCGGTTCTGCTCAGGAAGCCACCGATAAATGCGCTGCCAGTGCGCATCGACAAAATACAGCTGCCCCGCAGGATCAACCGCAGCTCCGGAGATGTTGTAGAAACCGCCCGTAAGCCGCTTCACCTTCGCTCCCTCCGCAAGGACGGAAGAGGATTTTGCGGGAACCGTCTCGTGATCGTTCGACGAAGTATCGATTGTCATCCAGGCGAACTCACGATTACGAACGAACTCAGGCTTTCCATCTTCCACAGCGACCGAGTTGTCGAAGGAGACCTTGTTGTCGCCATACACATGAATGTTGCGCAGGCGAATGTCGTGCGAGTTCGCCACGTGAATCGCGTTCAGAAAGGGTACATAGCTGCTCACCACGCGGTAGCTGTGATAGTTCGCAACCGTGATATTGCTGGAGTCATCGATCGACAGCGGCAAACAGAACGGCCCCTCGCCGCGCTCCTCCTCGGTCTGCAGCGCGTAGATCTTCCAGTTCGAGGCGCGGTCGATCTTCACCTCGTTGCGAACATGATGCTCGCTGGAAAGATCGTACACCCGACCCTCCGTCGTCGTGTTCGAGATCATCATTCCCGCCTGCGCGAAGGTGCTCGGTGTCCAGATGTTCGCGAAGGTTCCACCCCCGCCGTCTGTCACCCACAGGCTCGGATACTGGCTGTCCCAGCGCCGGTTGATGTCGGTATCGGCTGTATGGGTGTTGTTGTAGATGGGCGTCATGCCCGGAACAAACGTTCCGTGCCCTCCAAGGAAGCGGACGTCATCCATCAGCGAATCTTTTCCGGCCATCCACTTTGCCGCAACGGCGCGGCTGTTGATTCCGTTCGTGTAGAGCCCGATTCCGGTCACAATGTTGGTTCCGCCCTTCGGCGTCTCGAGGAGCGGCTTCGGGGATCCGGGTCCCTGAAACGCTGGCGTCGAATCAGGGATATCGAACTGCGTCGTGGAGGGATTAAGGCCGATCAGCACCGTATCGGGACGCAGCGTGATGGTGTCGGTGACGACATAGTGGCCCGATGGAATGTAGATCGTGCGATGCGAAGCAATCGCCTGACGGATAGCTGCAGTATCGTCTGTCGTTCCGTCGCCCTTCGCCCCAAGGGTCTGCAGATTCACCCAGCTCTCCTGCGGAGGAAGCTTGGGAATGTCGGACGCAACAGGTGGAGGAAAGGAGGAGATCGAGCTCACATCGTAGGCTGTCTTCACCTCCCCCGGCGAAGAAGGACTCGCGAAGGTAAGGCCGTGCGTCATGGTGTTGACGTGATACATCTCGCCCCGTCCCGGGAGTTTGTTTCCGCTCTCCCGAAACGCAGCAAAGGTGGGAACATTACGGCAGACGATGTCTTCCAGGTTGATCTCGGTACGCAATCCGCGATCGTTGCTGACGATGACCGCAGGTCCACTGAGATCTTCGAAACGCGAATCCTTGACCCAAAGCTCCTCCGCGTAAGTCGGATCGATCGAGATCGCCGTCGGCGTCTTGCTGATGTGCGCACGAATCAGCGTCAACCCAGCCTCATGCTCCTTGATGGCAGCTTTGCTCTGCCCCTCGAACGTCGAGTCGAGCAGCGTAAACTGCCAGCCCGGCGAAGGCTTGCGCGTCATGATGCCATACTGGCCGCCATAGAAGTGAAGGTCTTCTGCCTCATCTCCCGCATCGTGAATTCCAGCCAGCCCGGAGCCGATGTGGAAGTCGATGTGCGCCAGATAGCAGTGTTGCGCTGCATGGAAGCGAACACCTACCGCAGCTGGATTTCCCTCTTCGATATCGAAGTCGATGTTGCTGACCGCCGAGTAGAACGTCCCGGGATTCGCGTCCGCGATCGAAGGATTCAGTGGCACAACTCCCGGCACCGGCTGCTGCGGCCTGCCCTGCCGGATAGGCGCTGCGTTGGAGCGAGGCCGATTGCCCGTGAACATCAGCATGTAACCCATGCCTTGCTGGTACCCCGGCGTGTTCTTGCCCAGCACAAACGCTGGCCGATGTTCTCCCCACCCGATAAGCCGCACCCCAGGCCAGAGAAAGATCGTCTTCGAGATTCTGTAGCGCCCCTCCGGCACGAAGACGATTCCCTGGCCGGTCGTCTCTTGAACCTTATTGATCGCCTGCTGAATCGCGTCCGCGTCGTCTTGAACGCCATCACCATGCAGGCCGCCCTGATCTCGTGTCAGGTAAACAGCCTTGCTGTCCTCCATTCGCAAGCGATAGAAAGACTCCGATGCCCATGAAGTTGCCGACAACGCGATCATCACTGCGCTGCTAACGCCCAACCAGAACCTTCTGCTCATCCCACTCTGCCTTTCCAATTAGCTTGCTACCAAACGTAAGTTGCAACTGCTCCGGCGGGAAGTGATGTCTTGAATATCCTGCCGCGAAATCTCACGCCGAACTCCGCCTGCTCGTTTCCGGTGTTCGCCACTAGCAGAACAGCCTTACCATCCGGGGTTTCAAATGCCACATTCGGCAGAGCATCAGAAGGCTGCGAATCAATCCGAACAGAACCGTCCGGCACAAACTTGGAAGCATGGGCGATCGTGTAGTACGCGAGCAGGCGCATTACCTTGTTGCCATCGATCGTCAGAGCGCCATAGCAGCCAGCGCAGCCGCCTTCGTTCGTGTGTGGCCCTGCCTGCGGGTCTGCAGCAAGGTTCCACAGCAGAACGTTTCTGCTCCAGTGCCGCATCGCTCCGATCACGATCTTCGCCACCGGCTGTGCGATATGCATCTCGCTTCCGCCACGGTGCTCCGTGACCGATTTCTCGGTGAAGTAGAGATTCTTCTTCGGAAACGCGTTGTGAACCTGATCGAAGGCATCGACGGTTCCGCCATAGAGGTGGAAGCCAGTGCCGTCGACGTACTTGCTGGCCTTTTTGTCCTTAAGAATCGCCAGAGGATACGACGGATGGTCGAGGTTATGGTCGTACAGCACAATCTTGGTCTTTATCCCTGCCTTCTTAAAGGCCGGTCCAAGGTGGTTTGCGATGAAGTCTGCCTGCTCAGACTCAAGCATCAGCATGCTCGGAGTATTCTTCTCGTTCAAGGGTTCGTTCTGTACAGTCACCGCGTCGATCGCGATGCCTTCGGTCTTCATCGCTTCGATGTACTTGACCAGGTAAAGCGCGTAGGCGTCGAAGTACTCCGGCTCCAGCACACCACCTCGTGCCACTCCAGTCGTCTTCATCCATAGAGGAGCAGACCACGGAGAAGCGAGGATCTTAATCTTCGGATTAATCGCCAGAATCTGTTTGAGAACAGGAACAACGTCGGCTTGATCCGGGGCGAGACTGAACTTCTCCATCTTGACGTCAGTTTGTCCAGACGGAAGATCGTCGTAGGAGTAGACGTGATCGTTCATGTCTGACGCTCCCACGCTGACCCGCAGATAGCTCACGCCGATACCGTCGCCTTCGGTCGAAAACAGCTCCTTCAACAGAGCCGAGCGAGGTTCCGCATCCATATGAGCGATCAACTGGGCGCTGCCGCCAGTAAGAGCGAAGCCGAAGCCGTCGATCGTCTGATACCTGTGTTTGTCGTCTACGTCGATCACTTGCCCAGCGGCACCACCGTCAGAGAAGGACGGACTGTCTGTCTGTTTCTGCAACAGCGCAGAACGATCCGGCTTCGTCAGCCAGAGCGAGACCTGCTGGCCGACAATCGATGCCGGTGCGAGAGCTACAACCAGCGCAGCGCAGCAGATCGAGAGATGTTCTCGCGTCATCACGTCCTCCAAAGTTAGTCGACCGGGCAAATCCGGAAAGTTCTATTTATCTCCGCTCGAAACCTGCTTCAGACCGAGCGCGGAGAGGTATCCCTGATTGGCATGGCAGTGTTCGAGTTTTATGTTGTCGAGCAGACCGTCGAAGGCATGATTGATCGTCTCCTGGTCCGGACGAACCTTCAGCCGGGCTTCGACATCTGCTGTGCCCCTTGGCAGCTTCGCAAAGGCTACGATCTTGTCCCACCCCTCGGGAGGGGTCACGGTCTCAACGGCCGAGTTCTTTTCAAGCTTCTTGTAAGGCCAGAAAGCCCAGCCGATATCGTTCTTTTCGAGAAGCTGCCGGAACTGCGAGATCCATTCATCGGTATTCTCGCCGGATTCGCCCAACCAAAGCGGAACGTTATTTCTGTCGCGAAAATCGACGTAGCTTTGAACAGCCGACTGTTCGACCGGCATCCAGTATTTGTGGAGGCTATAAGCTGTATTGCTGTCGAACGGAGGCCCGAAGACTGAGAAGTTGGTATCCCACTGGGCACCTCCGAGGAAGAGGATGTGGTGCGTGTCCACTTTGCGGATGGCGACCGTCAGCCTTTTATAGATGGGCTCCAGCTTCGCGTTGAGTGGCCGCAGTAAAGGGTAATGCGGAATAGGTTCGTTCAGCAGATCGTAGCCAAGCACCGTAGGGTTGTTCTGGTAGTGACGTGCGATCCGCTCCCAAACGGTGATCAGATGGGACTGCTCCATCGCACTGTCGAACAGCCAGGGATAGCCGTGACCATCGTCGATGTTTGTTCCGGTCTGCCCACCAGGAGCGGCGTGGAGATCGAGGATGACGTAGAGGCCTTCCTCGTGCGCCCATTCCACGACTCGATCCACGAGGCGGAATCCCTCGGCGTCGTCCGCTTCGAAGAACTTATAGTGCATGGGAATGCGGATGGAGTTGAATCCGGCCTCATGCAGCAGATGAATGTCTGCACGGGTGACATAGTTCTCGCGATATTGGTGCCAGAACTGTTGCGCCTTGTCGGGTCCCAGAAGTTCCAGAACCAAATCCTCGATCTCGCGTCCGGACTGTGGTCCTCCATCGAAGAGCCACATGTATCCCTCGGGCACCATCCAGTTGCCCAGGCTGGTCCCGCGCAACAGAAGAGGCTTTCCGCTGCCGTCGACCATCTGCTTGCCCTGCGTGTGTGCAAACTGTGCCGTCGCCGTCAGTGGGGTAAGCGACAGCACGAAGATAACAAGAAGCTGGCGAAAGAACATCCTTTGGTTCCTCGTAAGCAGCGGTTCGGTTAGCGTTGCGGTGTAACTTCCAGCGTTGCATGCTGCGTTGCGTTTGAATCAGTTCCAACCCAAAGATCGAATACACCGGCCTCGATGGCCCAGCGGCGCGTCTGCGAACTCCAGAATCCCAGCTCACGTGTGTCGAGCTTCAGGGTGACAGTCTGGCGCTCGCCGGGTTTCAAGGTGATGCGACGAAACCCTTTTAGCTCTCTAACTGGCCTTGAGGCGGATCCGGAACGCTGATGGGTATAGAGCTGCACAACTTCGTCACCGGTCACGGTCCCGGTGTTCTGAACGTCGATGAAGACATCCACCGAACCTCCCGAAGGGACGGATTTCGCGCTCGTCTCTACGACTCCGAGCGAGAAGGTGGTGTAACTCATTCCGTAGCCAAAGGGATAGAGCGGGGCGCCTGAGCCGTCCCAGTATCGGGTGTCAGGGTCGTTCGGAATCTGCGTCAGGTTTCGCCCGTAGTAGATGGGCACCTGGCCTACGCTGCGGGGCCAGGTGACCGGCAGTTTGCCACCTGGGACAGCCTCACCAAAGAGTAGCTCCGCGATCGCATCTCCCGCTTCCGTTCCTGGATACCAGACATCGAGTATTGCTGGCACATGCTCGGAGGCCCAGGTGATGTTGAGCGGTCGCCCATTCACCAGCACCAGCACGATCGGCTTACCTGTTGCGACTGCGGCTTCCAGTAACTGCTCCTGCCTCCCGGGCAAAGTCAGACTGGAACGCGAGGCGCGTTCTCCGCTCATGGTCTGTGCTTCACCAAGAATCAGCATCGACACGTCGGCCTGCTTGACGAGGTCAATCGCATGGTTGAACTCAGCCTGCTTTGCCTCGTCAGTCGTCAAGGTGGGCTTAGGACTCGGAAATTGGTCATCGAAGATGGACGGTTGTTGGCGCTCAATCTCTACACCTTTTGTCGCAAGAAGCTTTGTTCCACTAGATGCAAGATATCGCTTGAGCCCTTCCTCGACCGTCACCGTGTCCTGGGGGTGTGCTCCCAGACTCCACGAACCCATGATGTCGGGTTGCGAATCAATAAGCGGACCGATCAGCGCAATCGAGTGCAGATCCTTCTTGAGGGGAAGAAGGCTGTTCTGATTGCGGAGGAGCACGGCCGTCCTCGTTGCGATCGCACGCGCGGTGCTGCGCTGCTCGTCAGAGACGAGCTCTTTCTGAGAGCGCTCCAGGGGGACATAGGGGTTCTTGAACAATCCCAGCTTGTACTTGGCCAGCAGGATGGACCGGACCGCATCATCGATCGTGCTCTGCGCAACCAGCTTCTTCTTGACCGCATCGGCCAGATACGTCCGGAAGGTCGTCGAGGTCATCTCCATATCGACACCCGCATTGACAGCCCGAACTGCCGCATCCTCTGGGCCTGAGGCGAAGCCGTGAGTGGTAAGGCTCGGCACAGAATCCCAATCGCTTACAACAAGGCCTTGAAAGCCCCAGTCCTTCCGAAGGACGTCGTGCAGGAGCCATCGATTTCCAGTTGCGGGGACGCCGTTGAGGTCCATGTAGGCGCTCATTATGGAGCCCGCTCCGGCATTGATCGCCGCATGAAACGGGGGGAGATAGACGTTCTGCAGCTGCTCATCGGAAATATCGGACGAGTCATAGTCACGGCCTCCGGCCGCAGCACCATAGCCTGCGAAGTGCTTGACGCAGGCCAGGATGCTACCGGGGTCGCTCAGTGTGCTGCCCTGAAAGCCTCGAACCTGTGCCTCAGCCATACGAGAGCCGAGGAACGGGTCCTCGCCCGCGCCTTCCATGATTCTTCCCCATCGCGGATCGCGCGCGATATCAACCATCGGGGCAAAGGTCCAACGGATTCCAACGGAGCTTGCCTCGCGTGCAGCCATTCGCTGCGCACGCTCGGCTGTGGCAGGATCCCAGGACGCAGCCAACGCCAGCGGAACGGGATACACGGTGCGATAACCGTGCACTACATCGAACCCAAACAGGAGCGGAATGTGGAGACGGCTCTTCTCCACGGCCAGATGTTGCAGCCGGTCGATCTCCTTGGGATCGCGAACAAACAGAAATGAACCCACCTCACCCTTGAGAATGCGTTCATCCCGCTTAGGTCCCTCGGGAGAGTTCAAGGCGATCTGGGACATCTGTCCTATCTTCTCTTCAAGCGTCATCTTTGCGAGTAGAGTGTCTACGAATCGATCGCCCTCAGATCTAGCTGTCGGTCTTTGCCTGGCGACCTCATCCTGACTGGAACCAACGCGCGGCAGAGCGAGAGACAGAAGGACGAGAGCTCCCGTGAGGAGTCGTCGCGATCCAGCAGACAACGAGAAACGAGACATTGAGCAGCGCTCCAGATCGCGGATCAAGGCCGCGAAGACCGAAAGATATTTGCAACTGCGCGGAGTCTTCTCCAACAGCATTTCATGAATAGCAGCCGGACAAGTGTAGACAAACGTTTGTCTGATTGTCCATTGTTTCGCCAGATCTTTCTTTGGTACCGGAAAGACCTTGGATAACATCCCCTCTCGCCGCCGCGCTCCGGTCTCCTCCGAAATCATATTCAGCCTTTGTTTTCGCTGTTATGGTTAACGGGACAGCTGTTCATCGCTTTGAGTTCACATGCAAAAATCGTCGACAGATAATGGCGCGCGCCATGCGAACCTAAAGATGCTGGCAGAATATCTTGGTCTGAGTCCCTCGACGATCTCCTTCGTTCTGAACAATACACCTGGTCGTTCGATCCCTGAGACAACTCGGGCCCGCGTAAGGGAAGCCGCAGAAAAGTTCAATTACCGGCCCAGCATGATCGCACGCACGCTGCAAGGCAAGCGCATGCAAACCATTGGGATCCTGCTTCCTGAACTTGGCGAAGGCTATCATTCACAGGTCCTCTCCGGCGTTGGCGATCTGCTGATGCGAAAAGACTACTTTTACTTCACGGTCCACCATCGACATCGCAAAGAGCTGCTTGACGCCTATCCCAGTCTTTTGCGATCCAGAGGCGTAGATGGGATTGTCGCGATCGATTCCCACTTGGGTGAGCCGCCGCCACTACCCACCATTACGGTGGCTGGGCACACCACGATGCCAGGCGTTTCCAATGTTCTGCTGGACGAAGAACATGCGGCGAGACTGTCACTCAGTCATCTGCGAGACCTAGGACACAAAAAGATTGCATTCATGCACGGGCAGCCTTTCAGCTCAGATGCTGACACAAGATGGCTTGCAAGCCTTAAGGCTGCGAGAGAATTTGGGATCGAGATTCACGAAGAGCTGATGATTTATCTATCCAAAGACTCGCACTCGCCTGAGATCAGCTATCCCGGAATCCGAAAGCTAATTAAAAGTGGCCATCCCTTCACGGCGGTACTCTGCTTCAACGATGTGGCGGCGATGGGTACGATTCGGGCACTCCATGAAGCCGGGCTGCGTGTCCCGGACGATGTCTCTGTGCTTGGATTTGACGACATTCAGTCCGCTGCCTACCAAGTTCCCAGTCTCACAACGATTCGACAGCCGCTTCAGAGGATGGGCAATACGGCAGCTCAAATGTTGCTGAAGAAGCTTGCGGGGGATTCGATTCCCGAATCAATCGTGGTGGAACCCGAGCTGGTTGTGCGAGAATCCACAGCCCCGGCGCGCAGAGAGATGAGGAAGCGCCAAAAGGGCACCGGCGCAGCTTAGCGCGGAGACGTTTCGACGGGATTGCCACCTTCTTTGACGTGATAGAAGCGGTCAGCCTTCAAATCAGTAAAGGCCTGAGAGATTCCGTCGGGCCACCGAATCTCCATCTTGTCGATCTTAGCTGACGCCCCCAGACCGAAGTGAAGCCTTGTATCACTTTGCGAGAGATAACTGCCTCCGCTTCGAACCTCATCCAGTTGCCGCATCGAGCCAGTGATAACAGATATGCGAGCGTTCAAAGCCATACGGTTCGCGGGGCTACCCTCAAGTCCGAAGCTTACCCAGTGATTCGCGGGCTCCGGCCTTGTCTCCACGATCAAGGGAGAGCCGGTGAGATTCTCGACCACCAGATCAAGCCTGCCGCGATTGAACAGGTCCCCAACCGCTAAACCGCGGCTGACCTGCGGAGTCGTGACAGGGCTACCTATCTGTGGGCTGACATCTTTGAAGTTTCCGTCACGCTGATTCTGGAAGACCAGCTTCGGCTCCCGATAGGCCGTCCCGAGCTTGGCATTGTCTACCTGCGGATAAACATGACCGTTCACAAATACCAGATCCTGCCAGCCAGAGTTGTCCAGGTCGACGAAGGCGTCTCCCCAACCAACAAATCGCTCCGTCGGACGCGCGACTCCGGCTGCATGAGAGACATCGCTGAAGCTCAGATTTCCATCATTTCTATAGAGCACAGCATACTCATCGCTGAAGTGCGTAATCGCAAGGCTCATCCGCCCTGTATGCAGGTAGTCCCCCAGTGCCAGCCCCATATTCGCTTGTTCCACACCATCATCACTTACGGCGACGCCTGCATCGTAGCCGATCTCTTTGAAGTGACCGTTTCCTTCGTTGTGGTAGAGGTAGTTTGGCTCCCCGTCATTTGCGACAAAGAGATCGATCTTCCCGTCGTTGTCGAAGTCAGACCATACAGCTCCCAAACCGAAGAACCGCTTTGGGTCATCGACGCCTGCCTGCCGGGAAACCTCGGTAAAGGTACCATCGCCGTTATTGTGGAACAGCGTGTCAGGATACCCCTTCAGCCCCCGCGGCCCGCACTGAACGGGCACGTCGTGGTACTGGCAGGTCTTTCGCGAACCAAAGGTGGGCAGGTCCTTCAAATCAAAGTCCACGTAGTGAGGCACGAACAGGTCGACGTAGCCGTCGCCGTCGTAATCCCCGAAGCTGACGCCGGTGGCCCACCCCGTATCTTTGTCCAGACCGGACGATCGAGTCACGTCGGTGAACGTACCGTCGCCATTATTGCGATAAAGAACGACGCCTCCAAAGCAGCTGATGATGAGATCAGGATTTCCGTCGTTGTTGTAATCTCCGACGGCGGCACCCATCGCCCAACAGGGAGTCTCTACGCCTGCCTTCGCCGCTACGTCGGTGAAGGTTCCGTCGTGGTTGTTATGATAGAGCGCGCTCTTAGCCTTCTTTCCTTCAATAGCCATGGCCACGCTCGGACCATTTGTGAAGTAGATATCCAGCCACCCATCACCGTCGTAATCGAGCAGCGCAACGCCACCGCCCATCGACTCGACGATATATCGCTGATCAGGGCTCGCGAGGTGTTCGAAATGTATGTGCGTCGATGCAGTGATATCGACGAGGTGCGGAACCGCGCCTTCAAGACTTTGTCGAGCAGCCGTAACCTGCACAATCTGCTTCTGCGCAACCGCTGACTGCTGCTGTCCGAACAACAGCGCTGCAGCGAGCGAAATTATCCACGCGGCTCCGCGACTTCGCATTAGTGAGCCTCGTTGTCCTTTGCGGTTCCTTCATCTTCCAGACGCAGACTCTTATAAGTCTTCCTCAGCTTTTCTCTTATGTCTTTGTATTTTTGGTATTCCTCTAGCTGACGTTTCGCATCCTCCGGTCTCTTGAGTTTGCGATATACAACGTTCAAACGATAATGCGCCTGCACATTCGAAGCATCCGCCTTTACCACTTGCTCCAGAAGGGGAGCAGCAGCTTGAGGATCGTTCTTTTCGGTATAAACACGTGCTAGGCCGATCAGTGAGTCTGGATCGTTAGGGGCCAGAACAAGAGCCTGTTTATACAAATTTTCAGCGCTACCCAGCTCTCCCTTCTCTACCGCTATATCCCCCATACGGGAGATTGCCTTCTCGTCCGTGGGATTGGCAGCTACCGCCAGTTTGTACTGCTCCTCTGCTTCGCCGCGTAGTTTGAGATCGTCAGATGCATGCAAGGCTTCGGCAAGTTCATAGTGAATCCCGGGAAGGTTGGGATCGGCAGCCATCGCCTTCCGCAGGTCGGTGATGGCGCCGTTCATGTCCCGCTGCCGAACCAGCTCGTGTGCGATCGCTTGATACATCTGGCCAGATTCAGGAGCAGCGATCGATAGGTCGAGCAGAGCTTCTCCTGCCAAGTCGGTGTAGATTCGGTAGGCGGCATAGAGAACGCGCGGATCTGTGGGACTCTTTTGTCGTAACGTCTCCACGACTGTGGTTGCTCGCGCAAGATCATGAGCTGCTGTATCGATCTCGATAAGTTCGAGACCCACTTCCATCCGAATGCTCGTGTCGTCCAGTTTTCCGACTACCGCTTCTAGATCGGACCGAGCGGCATCCGTCTTTCCCAACCGACGCTCACACATCCCCAGAAGAGCACGGATCTTCGTCAGATCGGAATTCTGTTGGATCGCCTCACGCAGATGAGGCTCCGCGCCGGCGTAGTCTTTCTGGAAGTAAAGCAGGACACCGAGGTTGGCCTGTGCATCCAGATCCTTAGGGTCAATGGCGAGGACAGCCGCAAACTCCCTGGCTGCAAGTTCGGGCTTTTTCTCCGCTAAGAGCTGGTGCGCTCGCTGCTGATGAGCTTTGATTTGTCCAGATGGAGCGCCTGTGCTGGTTTGCGCCAAGCTGTGCCCGGCAGTAGCCAAACCTGCCAAAAGAAGAAGCGGGAAAACCTTCATTCCAAAACCATACTCTTGTTAGAAACCCTGAAAAAAGAAATTGGGATGGCGGGAAACTGCCGCCATCCCAGCCATTGCTAGAAGGTAATGCGACCGCTCAGTTGCATCGTACGACCTCCGACCGTTGTGGATCGAATTGTAGAAGTTCCGGTGGTAACAGCGCCTGAAGAATTCAGGGTAAGAACTCCATTTGGCAACCCAAAACTTGGATGGTTGAAGATATTTTGGGCATCCGCTCGTAACTGGAAACGAACATTTTCCCAGATCGGAAACGACTTGCCGAGCGAAAAGTTCACATTGGTCAACCCAGGACCATTTAGCGAATTTCGTCCACTGTTACCGAGAGTTCCCGGAGTCGGCTGAGCATATGCCGCTTCGTTGAACCACTGGTTCGTTCCGTGAGAGCCACCACGGCTCGATAACGAAGGGCTACCAACCAGGTTTGGATACCATTTCCCATTTGAGGTGAGTGTGTAGGAGGACGAGTTATCACTCATGTTCACAGTGAAGGGTTGGCCACTCTGGAGAACCAGCGTGCCCGATGTCTGCCACCCACCGATCACCTCATCCAGGAACAGGTTGTTATTTAGGAACTGACGCCCTTTTCCGAACGGAAGCTGATAGACTACGCTGCCCTTGAAGGCGTTTCTCACGTCAAAGTTCGAGTTTGAATAGTTCGCCGAAGGATCGTAAGCATCCTGATAGTTCTGGGCGCCTGCTCTGCTACCCCAACCCGAGGAATCCATCTCGCTGAGGAAGTGAGACCAGACGTAGCTGAAGTTGAAGTTCAGACCGTGGGACATACGCTTCTGAACGACGGCCTGCAGCGAGTTGTAGTTTGAAAGTGCGTTATTGGTACTGCCCTGAATCCCTCGATACTGAGGGAAGGGACGAGCACTGGTGTCAGAGGGGGATAAATTTTCTTTATGCACTTGGTTGATATCTACCGGAAACGGCAGGTCATGGCCATGACTTGCGACATAGGACATCTCCATCACCATGTCCGCACCAACCTGCTTCTGCAGACTTAGGTTCCACTGATAAGATCCGCCGACCGGAGAGTGGTACTGGTTGTAGGTCACCTGTTGACCGTTGAATCCTTCCGGAGCCGTCGTGGCATTCAGATAAGGCAAACTTGCACCCGATGATCCTAGGATCACAACCGGATTTACGTTGGGCGCCTGGTCACTAAGGTTCCCCTGGGTGCCAAATGCCGAACCCATACCGCCGCCATAGGTGTCTAGGCTCCAGTTATAGGCGTAAAGCCCGAAGCCGCCGCGAAGAACCGTGTCCGAATGCATCTGCCAGGCAAAGCCGACGCGAGGAAGGAACGTGTTATAGACAGGAGCCTGTAGCGTGCTCCGGCCATGAGCCTTGGTCGATCCATACCACATGGCGCCCGTGGTTCCGCTCCCGGGGTTCGGAACCACGGGATCGAAGACTCGCATGTTGCCCTTGACCTCACCCCAGCCGGACTGGATCTGATAACGGAGACCAAGATTGAGGGTCAGATTTGGAGTGACCTTGAAGTCGTCCTGAACAAACACTTGGGGCAACCGCATTCTGGCGCCATATTCCGGTGTGACCTGCGCGGTCCAGTTCTGGGTCTGCCCCAGCAGGAAGTCCGCATAAGACAAGCCCGTTCCATTCGTAACGTTGGTCGAGGAGGTATAGATGCCGGTGTACCCCATCGTACCGGGGGTGATGTTTCCCCATGCAGTGGAGTTGTCGCGGAAGAATAAAAACTCGCCGCCGAAGTGAAGGATGTGCTTGCCGCGAATCAGAGTTACAACATCCGATGGATCATATACATGCTCTTTATAGACCGCGTTGATTGCGGATGTTATACCGGAGTCGTTCGGCACTCGGTAGAAGTCGTTGATGTTGATCGTTGGAAAGACATCTGCTTTCGCAAACTGCCAGCCGAGCTTTTCAGGATATCCTTGCCCCAGAGAAGCTGGGACGAAAAAGTTTAACTGGTTTGTGTAGCCCAGTCTTAGCTCGTTGATGACATTGGGCGTGATTGTCCAGACATCGGTGATCTGAGCGTTGTGCCGACTGACATCTTGCGATTGACAATTGATAGGACAATTACCTTGACCGTTAGAGTAGGCAGGGTTATCACTCGCAGTCTCGGTCATGGTTAGGCGGTTATTGCCTGTAATGTCGAAATCGGCGCGACCGAAAAACTTCTGGAATGGTTGAGAGTTCGGAACGTTGTAATAGAAGTTGTTCCGTTGGACACCATTGGCTGCAATCGTCGGAGGAGTATTCGCCTTTGGAAGATAATCCCGGAGGGCTTTCGCAACGGGGTCAAGGCGGCTTTGAGGGATTCTGTTTCCGTTTCCGTACTCCTGGGCGAAGGAGAGACGGTCGTAGCAAGGGCATTTCTGAACTTGGCCGGTAACGCCAGGCAGTGGACGCTGACCGGTTGCCTGGGTCAAAACTGTGCTTGCCGGATCATAGATCGTCGGCAAACCGGTAAAGTCTCCATTCAGCATCGCATCGGTTGCCACCGTAGAGTATCCCTGCGATGCAGCTCCGTGATTGATGATCTTGTCATAGTCGAAGAAAAAGAACAGTCTCTTTTTAAGGATGGGTCCACCCACCGAAAAGCCGAAGTTGTTATAACGGACCTTCGCGATAGCCTGCTGCCTAGTCTTCTGGGCAAATGCATAGCTGGCGGCATTCATCGCATCATTTTGAAAGTATTCATATGCCGATCCGTGGAAGCTACTTGTTCCTCCCTTGCTGATCTGGTTGAACATGATTCCGCCAACACCGTACTGGGCAGAAAATGCTGAGGAGCTTACCTTTACCTCTTGAATCGTCTCGAAGATCATGACGTCGGCGTTTGCACTGGAAGGCAGCGTGATGGCCGCTCCGTCAGCAAGCACCGTGCTGAAAGGAAGATTGCCATTGACGGCAACTTCCTGTCCGGGATTCGTTGCCCCCTGAGATCCACCTGGCGCTCCAGAGGCCCCAGGTACGAGGATTGTAAAGTTCTCCCAGTTCGGTGTTCCAGTTTGAGGAAGCTCGGCCATTGTTTTGGCTTCCAGCGTCGTAGTCTGCTCTGCGTTTTCAGTCGAAAGCAGAGGAAGATCGGTGTTCACCACGACCTGTTCCGTCACCGCTCCGACAGTCAGCTGAGCGTTGATCCTTATCTCCTGCACTTGCAGCGTGATGGAAGAGCGAACGTATTTCTGGAACCCTTCTTTCGAGAAGGTGATCTCGTAGGTTCCCGGGACGATGGACGATGTATCGTAAAGTCCGTCCTGATTCGTTGTGAAGTCTTTCGAGACGCCGGTGTTCTTGTTGAGAACCGTAACCGTCACATCGGGGATAGCGGCGCCGCTGGGATCAGTTACGATACCTCGGATATCACCTGCATTCATGCTCTGTGCGTTAGCCAAGTTCGCGTTTCCCGTCAACCCTACTGCTGTTGCAATCAACAGCAGCCATCGTGCATAGCGTTTCATGATGTTGCCTCCATAATGCTTCACCCGCCTAAATCGTTCCCGCACCTCTGATGGGAGCTGTAGTTCAAAATAGACAAACGTTTGTCTAAACCGGATGTGAAAGTGCGCCTGCAATTAAGCATCAGCGGAGGAATATTCGTCAAGCTTTCATTTCTAGAAAAGGAGACGTCAGTGTGACACTCGTTCCAGAAAGGTGAGTCACCTCTACTGGCGAGCAAGTGGTCTGAACAGTGGGCTCAGAACCGGAGGATAGAGGCTGTTGAGGGCAACCAGTCGAAAGCAATCCTTTTGCTTTGTGTGGCGGAGCGAAGGTGGAGGACTGAGGATGAAGGAAGGAAGGAACTCCATCGTACCCGGCTCCATCAATCCTGCCGGAGCGCCATCAGAACCGAGATGATTAACTTGGCAATTGCGGGATGAGACGGACGTCACTCCTGATGCGAGTCTCAATTCGTTCGATGACCGGAAGTTCGAGGTGTCGCGATGGTTGTGCAGGGATCGGAACCTGCCACAGAATAGTGGCACTCCTGAGCAGCTTGCAAGTTCCAACCCGAATCTGGTCCTGAAAAAGAACGATCGCTCCATCTGTGATCGCATCCTATCTACAGCATGAAATTATCGTTGCGGAGATATTTTGTATTCATGATGGCCTGCTCAAGGAAATATCCGGTTAGGCATTCGTCAATGCGCGTTGCTGTGCTTGTCCTTGGATTGGCGAGCTTCACCGCCGCGCAGACGCCAGGCGATACGTCAACGCCGCAAGCTGAGATCATCAAAGTTGATGCCGGTGCAAAGACCACTCCTTTCCCTCATTTTTGGGAGACGATGTTCGGCTCAGGGCGTGCGGTACTTTCACTGCGCGACAGCTATAGACAGGATCTGCGATCGGTAAAAGAAATAACCGGCTTCCGCTCGGTGCGCTTTCACGCAATCTTCGGAGATGAAGTAGGCCTGTACGATCCGGACCGCAAGCCAATCCAGTTCGCCCAGATGAAGGATCTTAAGCCGGCCGACACAAATAATAATTCGGGAGTTTACAACTTTTCCTACATCGATCAGATCTATGACGGACTTCTGGATGAGGGGATTCACCCATTCGTAGAACTCAGCTTTATGCCTCGCAAGATGGCCTCCGACCCGGAATCCCAGCACCCGTTCTGGTACAAGCCAAACGTCACCCCGCCGCGCGACTTTTCTCAATGGGACGCGATGATTACCGCCTTTGCACAGCACCTGGTAGACCGTTATGGAATCGAAGAAGTCTCTCAGTGGGACTTTGAAGTGTGGAATGAACCAAACATCGATTTCTGGAGAGGAAAACCAGCGCAGGCGACGTACTTCGAACTCTACGATCACACCGCTCTGGCGATCAAAAAGGTCAACCCGAAGCTTCGTGTTGGAGGCCCATCCACAGCACAGGCTGCATGGGCCGGAGATTTTCTCCGTCACTGTAAAGAGAAGAACATCCCCGTCGATTTCGTCACAAGCCACGTGTATGCCAATGACACGGCGAAGGATGTGTTTCACACAGATGAGGAAATTCCCCGGGACAAGATGGTGTGCCGATCTGTCCGGAAGGTTCATGACGAGATTGCCTCGTCGCCGCTTCCCTCTACTCCTCTTATCTTCAGTGAATACAACGCCAGTTACGCCAACGAACCGAATGTAACCGATTCAATCTACATGGGGCCGTGGCTTGCAACGACGATCAGCCAGTGTGATGGCCTTACCGAGGCCATGAGCTACTGGACCTTCTCCGACGTATTTGAGGAGCAGGGAGTTGTAAGAAGTCCCTTCTACGGTGGGTTCGGCCTGATTGCCGAAGACCAGATTCGCAAGCCGGCTTTCAATGCTTTCGCCATGCTGCATCAGCTGGGGAATCAGCGGATTCCGGTTGCGTCCGACTCTGCTCTGGCAACTCGCCGCCCGGACGGAGCAGTCGTAGTCGCCCTGTGGAACTACGCTCCGCCGGATGGAACGGGTGCAGCCTACACCAAACCGCCAGCTACCCGCGGTCCGGACCGGGAGTTTACACTGCACTTAGCAGGCGCACCGGCCAATGCGAACGCGACAGTTCTTCGGCTCGACGAGACTCATGGCAATGTAATCTCGACATATGACGCCATGGGGCGTCCCGCATTTCCTTCACGTAAGCAGATCGTCCGGCTGCGTGAAGCGGGAAAGGCCGCACCGCCGGAGTCGGTGATGGTCAGAGATGGGAAGCTCAGTATCAAGGTCCCACCACAGGGGCTCGCCGTGGTAGTTATCAGCAACGGAAAGGCTAAGCGCTAAACTTTAGAGTGTGGGGCGGGCTCAAGATTAATCACAGGAACGTAAGCACGGAAGCTGCCTCTTCCCGCAAGATCACGCGGCGAAGTGCGATGCAGTTGGTGGGCGGGACACTGGCCTCCGGTGTGGCATTTCCTGCTCTGTTGGATGAGCATCTCTGGGCTGCACCACGTTCTGCCCAACTGGATCCAGACTCCGAAGCCTTTCTGGATGAGATGGAGCGCCAGGCCTGCCTCTACTTCTACGAGCAGGCGGACCCAGCCACTGGTCAAGTGCTTGACCGGGCCAATAATCATCTTCCGCCCGGCCAGCTCGATCCTCGATTTGCATCGAGTATCGCGGCCACAGGCTTTGGCCTCACTGCGCTCTGCATTGCTGACAGCAGACGGTATCTCCCGTCAGACCGAATCCGCCGCCGCGTGCTCGCGACGCTGCAGTTCCACCTGAAGCCTATGCCCACCGAGCATGGCTTTTACTACCACTTCAATGATGTCAAGACTGGCCTTCCGCTACTCAATATCGAGGTTTCCCCCATTGACACGGCGATATTGCTCTGCGGAATTCTGACGTGCCGGGCTTACTTCAGAGATCCCAAGATCACGGATCTCGCCACCCAGATCTACAACCGGGTCGACTGGCCCTGGATGCTCAATAATGGGAAAACTTTTGCGCTAGGATGGCTCCCAGCTACAGGATTTCTGACGCCCCGATGGGATCATTATGCAGAGATGATGATGATGTATCTGCTGGCGATTGGCTCTCCCACGCATCCCATTGATCCGTTGTTCTGGAAGAATTTCAGTCGGCCCCGCACCAGATTTGAAAAATTCCGATACATCAGTGGACCAGATCCTCTGTTCATTCACCTGTACTCCCACGCCTGGTTCGACTTCCGGCGCAAAAGAGACTCATATGCGGATTACTTCGTTAACTCGGTAACGGCTGTTCGAGCGCACAAAGCCTTCTGTATGAGTTTGAATCGAGGCTATACGGACGATTACTGGGGGGTCACAGCGTCTGATTGGATGCATGGTTACACCGCCTGGGGAGGCCCTCCACTCATGGGCCCGATCGATGGAACGGTGGTTCCGTGCGCGACCTCGGGATCTATGCCTTTTCTGCCCGAGGACTGCCTGCGCGTACTGCGCTCGTTGAAGGATAAGTTTGGCCAGTATGCGTGGGGAAGATACGGTCCCTGTGACGCATTTCATCCAGACCTTGCCTGGTACGACGCCGATGTGCTCGGAATCGACCAGGGAATCGGTCTACTTATGATGGAAAACTTCCGCTCTGGTTTTGTGTGGGACCACTTCATGGCGAATGGCGAGATGCCACGCGCCATGAAGTTGGCAGGATTCAGAAACTATTAACTAATCGGGCATGCACAGGGATTGCGAAGGACATTAGGCGACCTTGGCATGGCTGTTTGTGCTTGCTGCCTTCTCTTCCGGCTTGGCAACTACTGCCTCATCCAGAGCCTCGCGAGACTCTTTGCTGAGTGGCTTCTCGTGCAGCAACAGCTCCGTTGCACGAACGATCGGAGTAGCGTGGAACCATCGCTGGAAGGCTCCATCGTGCAGCAGATTGGTGATGGCGAGCAGGCTCATACCCTGATGATGTGCCATCCAGGAACGCACGATGCGGGGTTCTCTGCTCTCCGTGTAATCGGCAGCTTCGCAAAAGCCGTAATCTCCAACCCATCCCATCGATGCCATTCGACGGATGTTGGCCACGGCTTCATCGCGCAGGAGCGGAAGTGCAAGAAAACTGGAATACGGAGAGATGACGGGGCCGTCCTCCGCACCATACTTCAGCGCGATTTGAGGAATTCCCCAGGCCTGATATCCGTAGCGGCCTGAATCGTCAGTCTTTGCGAAGCCAGATTCCGAGATGCCCCAAGGTATGTTCCTGACGTGATTTCTCTGAATCCGAACCGCAGATTCCAAAGACTGTGTAATAAGGGTGTTGGCATAGGGACGCATCCACAGAGCGGGCATCATGTACTCGAACATAGTTCCCGTCCACGAGAGCAGGCAGGCTCGGCCCTTTACCAAAACGTGCGAACGATCCAGACGGAACCAGGACTCCTGGTCAATGTCGCCCTTTGCGACTGCGAGGAAGAAAGCCATCCTCGCCTCGGAAGCAAGCAAGTCATAACAAGCGCCGTATAGCTCCCCAGTTACGCCGTCGTAGCCGATGGAGAGCAGCTTCCTGGACTTGACCATCAAAAAGCCATACTCCATCGCCTCTGCATACCGGTTTGCTCTATCCGCAATCGACTCCAGGTCCGCACAAAGCTGGGAGATCCGCTCCCTGGCTGCAGGTAATAACTCCCGAAGTTCGGCAGCCAAACGTTGCACATCTGCACTGCCGGATACCGTCGCAAGCCTTGCCTCGAGATCGTTCGTGTAGCCGCCCGCCTTCGCAAGAGTCAGCGGGTCAGGTGGAGCTACCAATGTCGCTCCTTTGAAAAGACTTTCAAACCGGCTGGACTGCCAGGGAGCATAGCTTTCCACGAACTTCTCCCAACTTAGGCGGCATCGACGTCTCTCTTCTTCCACCCATTCCTGAGCTGCCCCCGCGCTAGACGTGCTGTTTTGTGAGGTCCACTGTTCCGGCAGCAGCGGTTTCTTCAACAGCTCCAGCGCACCGGAATGGAGTGAATAGAATGACGCCGCGAGGTTCCCGCTGTCGACCGCCGAGACAATCTTTGGAGAGATCGCTTGGAGCGTCTCTATGTCGTACCAGTTATAGATATGGCCCCGCTGCTTTTCGAGACGCTCGTAGGTCTCGAACGTACCGAGAGTAGCCTGGGCAAACCATTCCGGCGTGATAAAGCCGAACTCGCAGGCAGCCTGGCGCGCGTTCAACAACATTCCAAGATTTGTTGGAGAGAGCTTCCTTACTTGATGGGTATCTTTCTCCTCCACATTATCGGGAATAAGCCAGTGATTCTCTGGCCCTCCAAATTCGGCGAAGTATCGCCAGATCAAGAGTGCCTGACGCTCCAGGAACTCGCGGTCTGAGGTCTTGAGGGGTCCTTCCACAGCACGAGGAGGGGAGTTAACCCAGGTCGCTACCGCGGGGGCCAGCGCCCACAAGACAAGGACAGGTGCCGCTGCAAAGAGCGCTTCCGGGTGAGCCAGTGCAAGCCCGAGTGCAATCGTGAGAGAGATCAGCGGAGAAAGTTTGAGGTAGGTATCCAGCGAACCTCGCCCTGCGCTGGCCTCCGACTGGGCCGCCGTCTCCCAGTCCAACAAATTGTTCCCGGAGAGGAAGAGTCGCACCAACGAGCGCACGATAGCATCGAGCGATAGAAGCATGTGGTGCGGCAGAAAGATCAGGTTGAGCAGCGTGATAGAGAGCGAAGAGATGAACGTCAGGAGTCCATCGCGAAGGGCTGCAAAACTCCCTTTGAAGATAGCTCTGCTAACGTTGAAGCCAAGCTGTACCAGGCCCGGCAGAAGGACGAGCAGAAGGACGGCGACCGTCCAATAGAGCGCTCCACCCGGTAGAAAGAACCAGCCGAAGACGAACAGGAGAAACACGATCGGCTCAATCAAACTGCGCCGCAGGTTATCCAGGATCTTCCAGCGTGAGATCGTGCTAATGGGATTCAGTACGAGCTTTCCGTATTCATCAGGGACAACATTGAACAGCCAGCGAAGTATCTGCCAGTCACCTCGCACCCACCGATGCTTGCGCTTCATGTGCGCGGAGTAGTGAGACGGATAGTCGTCGATAACCTCGATATCGGAGACCAAGCCTGCGCGCGCATACGCTCCTTCAATTAGATCGTGCGAGAGAAGCGCATTGCGCGGAAAGCGATGATTCAAAACCTGATGGAAAGCGCTGACATCGTAGATGCCCTTTCCCGTGAAGATTCCCTCTCCGAACAGATCCTGGTAGGCGTCTGAAACCGCCCGCGCGTAGACGTCGAATCCTGTCTCCCCTGAGTAAAGCGCTGCCAGTCTCGATCGTGACGCCGACGAGACACTCACACCTACGCGAGGCTGCAGGATGCCGTAGCCCGCCGTCACGATGCGAAGCTTCGGATGAATGATCGCCCGGTTCAGCGGGTGTACGATCGTCCCGATCATTCTCGCGGCCGTCCCGTGAGGGAGCTGCGTATCCGAATCAAGAGTTATCACATAGCGGATGTGTTCCAGCACGCCGAGAGGACCGGCCTTGCGAGGGAAGCTGTCATGCTCTTCTTCTAGAAGCCGGTTCAGATCGAGAAGCTTACCTCGTTTCCGCTCCCACCCCATCCATACGCCCTGTCGTGCATTGAAGGCCCGATGGCGGTGAAGAAGCAAGAACGAGCCCGCCCCCCGTCCCGCATACTTCCTGTTCAGCTGATCGATCGCTCGGGCTGCCATATCGACTAGCGGCCCTTCATCGACCTGAGGAGGACGCGCAGCAGTATCGGGAAGGTCCGTCAGCAGGGCAAAGTGCAGGTTCTCGTCCTGATTGGAGAGATAGCGAGCCTCGAGTTCGTCCAGCAGGTCCTGAACCTGCTGCTCGTTCAACAACAATGTGGGAACGACAACGAGGGTTGCAGCTTCTTGGGGAATGCCTTTGGAGAAATCAAGCTTCGGCAGCGCTTCGGTCTTCATGAGGGTGGTGACAAGACCGTTTACCAGATCGACGGCTCCCTGCGTTGCAGGTAAGAGAGCCAGTAATAGCGCCGCCATCACCGGCCAGAAATCGTGATGCGGAACCAACGGCAGAATGATCGCCGTGATCAGTAGCAGCGCCAGGACGAAAGTTCCCAATATGTAGAACTCTTCGTTGTATGTTCCCACCCATTCCCGCAAACGTTCGGTCGGTGAAGGACGGAAACCGATACGAACCTTGAGCTCACGGATACCATCTGCAACCAGGTAGTAGCCGATGTGCGACTTCCTCTTTGCCATTCGCGGATCTGGAAACTCTGTTCGTTCGGCAGCCTGGGCTAACTCCAGGGCAATTTGAGCAGTCTGAACCTCATTGGTATCGGCATGTCGAGCAAGCTCAGCGACGCGCAGACGGTAAGCTGCACGCGTCTCTTCCTCCATCCGGCCAAACACGCCACCCGGGTCCAATCTAAGAACGGCATCGAATGGCACGAGAGGCTCAAGGATGTCTCTCCACTCAATCTGGTTCATCCGCCGCAAACTGTGAATCGGGGCAGAGAAGGGCGACTGCTCGATGGGCGGCATCTCTCCCGCTGCGAATACAGCATCCGCCAGATTCAAAAGGAACTCGAGCTGTGCGATCTTAAGCGCGTCCGGCAACAGCTCGATCTCCCGTAATTGGAGCGGATGGTGATGCTGCAGTTGTTCTACATAGATAGAAAGCGATCGCGGCGACCAGATTCCGTCCACTGCGGTCAGATAACTGCCTGCGAGGTGGATCACCTGTGGAAGCAGCCCGACTGGCGGTAAATCTGCAACGGGAACGTCCTTGAAAGTAGCGGCGGCTCCCTCTCCGCGCGGGATGACAGACTCGAACATACGCGCACTCTCAACCAGCTCAAGCTTAGGGGTCAGCTCAGTGGTCGATGTGCCCTGTTTCCAGACCGGGACACGCGCTGCCAGCCATTTACGCAGATGTTCGAGATAGCGGACCAGATCTTCCTGGCTCTTTCCCGGAAGCTGTCCTCTCAGCTTTTGCGAAAGTTCATCCGCATGTCGCCGCAGCTCGGATTCATCTATGGTCGGCTCCTCAGGGAGACCAGTTGCCGCAGTCTCCTGCACTGGTGCCGTAAGGGGTGCAACGTGCGCCGACGCTAAATCTTCAGACAATGCCATCGAACCCTCTAACTCTCTATCGTTAGATATCTCAAAAGGAGCTGCCTATCCCGTCGATAACTGATGTCGCTTATCGGTAACTGGCTGCCTGCATCTCGAACATGCCAGCATATACGCCGCCTGCTTCCATTAGCTGCTGATGATTTCCTTCTTCAATCAAGCGACCGCCAGAGAGGACCACGATACGGTCTGCCATTCGAACGGTGGAAAAGCGATGCGAAATCAACAAAGCCATCTTGCCCTCCGTCAACTCTGCAAACCGTTCGAAGACCTCGAGCTCACTGCGTGCATCCAGCGCGGCCGTAGGTTCGTCCAGAATGAGCAGCTGCGCATCGCGGAGATATGCGCGGGCGAGAGCAATCTTCTGCCACTCCCCGCCCGACAGCTCGACTCCGCCTTCAAATCTGCGACCGAGCATCTGGTCGTAGCCTCCAGCCAGTTTAGCAACCACGGTATCCGCAAGGCTTTTATGCGCAGCACTCTCTACTTCCGGCTGACTGTTAACGCTATCGATGCGCCCGATCGCGATATTTTCGCGCGCTGTCATTTCGAAGCGGACGAAATCCTGAAAGATGACACCGATATTCCGGTGCAGATCCTCAAGAGAGTACTCGCGCAAATCGATACCGTCCAACAGTATCTGGCCTTCTGTTGGATCGTAGAGACGTGTAATTAGTTTGACTACGGTAGTTTTACCTTGCCCATTCTCACCGATAAGCGCAATACGCTCACCGCGACGGAGCTTCATACTGAAGTTCTTCAATACATTGCGAGTAGTTCCTGGATAGGCGAACGAGACATTCTTGAATTCGAAACCCTGTGTAATGTGTTCGGGGACTCGCCGACCGTTGGGATTCGGGTCAACAATCGACTTCATCTCGAAGAACGCCAGAAGATCGGTAAGGAATAGAGCTTGATCGGCGATTCCTGAGGCTGTTGAGAAGACCTGCTGCAGGTTCGAGCTTGCCTGCTGAATGGCTGCGGTCAGAAACGAGAACTGGCCAATATCGTACCCGCCCCGAAGAGCTCGCCAGATGACATAGATATAGGCACCGTAATATCCGAGCGTGCCAATGATTCCGAGGAGGCCGCCGATCAACAGCTTGGATCGCGCCAGCTCAACGTCCTCCCGATAGATCTGGTTGGCAAGCGTCTTAAAGCGATCGGTGAAGAACCGATGGAGCCCAAAGAGCTTGACCTCTTTGGCTCCCTCGCGGCTGCCGGCAACCTGGCGCAGATAGTCCATCTGACGCTTGGCCGTCGTCTGGCGGAAGTTCTTCGCATATCCAAGAAACGCAAAGTGCGTCTCTCCGAGAAAAGAGGGGAGAACCCCGAGTCCCAATAGGAGCACCAGCCACGGCGAAGCCAAGGCCAGCGCGGCAGAGAAGACAAGAGTCGTAATTACCTGCTGAATTAACCGGCCGAGCTGCTGGATCAGAACGAGACGGTCAGTCGCCTGAACGCGGGCCCTCTCCAGTCTGTCGTAGAAGACGGGATTCTCGTAAGTGGTCAGGTCCAGCTTTGCCGCCTGATCCATCACACGCACGCTTACATGTTGCGTATAACGGTTCGCCAGCAACGCATCGGTATAGTCGATTGCGCGCATCAACAGCCCCATCCCGACATTCAACCCTACTTCAGTAGCGACCAGGGTCCAGAAGTTCGAGGGTAAGGCCTGTCCATGCAGAACATTGGCAATGTCCTGAAGAATGAATGCAGCAACTTTGGCTATACCAAAAGGGAGCACAGCCACGATGGCACGCAGAATCAAACCCCAGGTGACGACCCAGGGACCAGATTCCCACAAGATGTGCAGCACAGGGGGAACATTACGAAGCGCCCGCAGACGCTCGAGCCAGGGGCTTGGAGCTTTTGCAGGACGTAGGGGCTCGTTCATATCCAGATCTTTACAGACAATAGCCTTCCCGCTGAACTTTATGGGATGGATGCTCGAATTCTCTCTGGCGTTGGATTGCAGCGCTGCGGTCGCCGAATTTCGAAAGCTATAGTCAAGATTCCGCGTAATTTTTGATGGTAGCGGCTTCCTTGCATGCTAATTGTCCAGATCTGTTGGCCTGCGGCAGTTTGCCACAACCTTTTCAGTCATCTGCTGCGGAACAATATCGTAGTGATCCATATCCATTCGGAAGCTGCCCCGACCCTGGGTAATGGCGGTAAGAGCCGCGCCGTAGTTCAACATCTCAGACATCGGCACCTCAGCGCGGATTAAAGTTCCTGCACCTGCGCTCTCCATCCCCTGTACTCGGCCACGGCGACCATTGAGGTCGGCGATCAAGGCTCCGGCGAATTCGTCGGGTCCCTCGATCTCGGCTCGCACCACTGGTTCCAGAAGAGCCGGTTTAGCCTGCTCCATGCATTTTCGAAATGCAAGGTGGGCGGCTAGCTTGAACGACATCTCGCTTGAGTCTACGTCGTGATAGCTTCCATCGAACAACGTCACCCTAAAGTCCACCACCGGATAGCCTGCAAGGAAACCGCGCGCTGCAGACTCATAGATGCCCTTCTCTACCGCGGGGATGAACTGCCTGGGTATTGAGCCACCAAAGATACTGTTGACGAATACGATGCCGCTGCCGCGGGGCAAAGGCTCTATCCGTATGTGGCAATCGCCAAATTGCCCGTGGCCTCCTGTCTGTTTCTTGTGTCTTCCTTGCGCCTCGCTGTGACCACGGATCGTCTCGCGGTAAGGGATCTTTGGTGCCTTGAGAGTGACCTCTGTGTGATATCGCTTCTTTAGCTTCGAAACTATCGTCTCGATGTGTGTCTGCCCAGCCCCTGCTACCAGGAACTCTCCTGTAGCTGGGTCGCGGAAGAATCGGACCATCAGGTCCTCTTCCATGAGCTTGTGCAGCGCGGGAGCCAATTTATCTTCATCTCCCCTGGATTTTGGTTCGATCGCGTAAGTCATGATCGGCTCTGGCGTCGCGACCGGCTCGAAGAATATCTCGTGCGCCTTATCTCCAAGCGTGTCTCCGCTGAGCGTGGAACGCAGCTTGGGGACGGCGCCCAAATCGCCCGCGTGTAATTCCTGAATCTCGGTCGGGCGGCGCCCCTGCATCACCGATAGATGCAGCAACCGTTCCATCTCATGCCGCGTAAAGTTCTCGACTGCCGTGTCGTTCTTTGCTATCCCACTGACAACTTTGAAGAACGAGATACGCCCGGCAAAGGGGTCTGTCATTGTCTTGTACACATAAAGGGCCAGCGGCTCACTATCGGCAATGTGCCGCATCACGATCTCTTCCTGGGCGAAGCCGTGGTTCATCTCACCGTTTTCATGGATCCCGGATGCAAGACTGGTAGCACGCGCTGCGATCGGTTCACGTTCTACTGCTGCCGGAGCATATTGCTTCAGGAAATCCAGCAGATGATCCGTGCCGATATTTCTCAGACCGCTGGTGTATAGCACCGGGAAGATCCTGTCCTCCCGCATTGCCTCATGGAGCGCATTTGTCAGATGTTCTTCCGGGATCGTCCCCACCCGAAAGAACTCCTCCATTAATTCATCTTTCCCTTCGGCAACCAGTTCCACGAGCTCCTCATGGGCCTTCCGGGCATCCTCTTCCAGGGACGGCGGTATCGATCCCGGCTCGCCTCTCCCATTGCCTCCAGATTCGTACAGGTAAGACTGCATCGTGATTAGATCCACAACTCCGTGGAAACCCTTCTCGTCGAGGATAGGCAGCTCAACTGGAACTACCTGACGCCCCCATTTTGTCTGCATCGCCTCAACTAATTGCTTTCGACCCATTCTGCTATCGGCTTTTGGATGATCTACCTGATTTACAACAATGGCGCGCGGGAGTGCGACCTCCATCGCGTAATGCCACACACGGTCCGTCATGGTCTCAATGCCCGAGCATGCGTTGACGACGACAAGAGCAGATTCAGCCGGCATCATAGCTGCGCGTGCCTCGTGAACAAACATGTGAAATCCCGGCGTGTCGATCAGATTAACTTTGACACCGCTCCACTCAGCGAACGCCACTGCATTCGACATCGTTGTCTGCCTGGCCACTTCTTCTTCGTCATAGGCTGTAACAGCTGAACCGTCCTCGACACGTCCAAGCTCTGGGGTCATCTTTGCCACATGCAGCATCGCCGCAATCAATGATGTCTTCCCACAATGCGCATGCCCGACAACTGCAACGTTGCGAATCTCACTTCCCGCATACACCTTCATAGGAACCCCTTCGTATCCGGCTACGTTGTGCAAAAGATGTTGGAACCACCACCTCCACTGACAGGGCAGCCCGGGCGGGACTACACAGCACAGGAAACTTTAGTTGGCGGCAATGCTCAGCCTGCATCGGAGATTGAATTTTTACTGACATCGTCGGTCTGCCTTCCATATCCACCCCGGAGGCACCTACTTCTGCTCGTTCACATCGCGTTGCGCAAAGCCTTAGTGCATCTCGCCGGCAAAGACAACCACTCTCACACCGCCTGGACGGTTGTCGCCCCAGCGAAAGGGGGATGCTATCACAGTCCTCGCTTATGCCGTCAATGTCCTTCACCCTCAAAACGCGCTGTTTTTATGATGAGTTCATTCTCTGCTGGGCGCGATGCCCGCTAGTCCGCTACGGCAAGACGCCCTCCTACACTTATCCTTTAGAAACGAACTGTCTACACCTCTGGAGAATAGATGGAGAACTTCCGACTGAAGGTCTTTCGTACAGTGGCCGAAGTGATGAGCTTCCGCAAGGCGGCAGAAGTCCTCCACCTGAGCCAGCCTGCAGTAAGTCAGCAGATACGAACCCTCGAACAGGAAGCCGGAGTGCAGCTCTTCGACAGAGCTGGCGGAAATGCTCGCGGTACGCAGATAGCCCTGACTGAGGCTGGCCGCATTCTGCTGCAATATGCTCAGCGCGTGGCGGCACTGATGGCTGAGGCTGAAGGTGCAATTGCTGCTCTGAATCACGAGATCTCTGGAGAGCTCAAGCTGGGAGCCTCCACCACGATTGCACAGTACCTTCTGCCGCGAATCCTTGGAGCCTTTCTCAAGCAATATCCCCACGTGCGGCTTTCACTGATCAGTGGCAACACGGAACAAATAGCTGAAGCTGCAGCATCCGGACGAGTGGCGCTCGGAATGATTGAGGGTCCAGCCATGCGGCGCGATCTCAAGACCGAACTCATGGCGCCAGACGAGTTGGTTTTGGTCGTGAACCCTACACATGAGTGGGCGCAACGGAAAGCACCGATCCCTCCTGCAGAACTTGTTACCGTCCCCCTGCTCATGCGGGAACGCGGTTCAGGCTCCCGCAGGGTAGTCGAGCGGGCTCTCAAAGCTCTCGGGACATCACTCAAGACCCTGGAGATCGCCATGGAACTGGACTCGACCGAAGCAATTCTTTCAGCCGTCGAAGCAGGTCTTGGAGTTGGATTCGTGTCCCGCTGGGCTGTAAGGAGATCCGTACGTCTGGGAACGCTACGCGTCGTACAAGTCGCAGATCTCAAAATCATGCGAGAGTTTCGTTTTGCATGGGCTGCAGGGGTGGAGCTCACCGGGCCCGTAGCCGCCTTCCAACCGTTCGCAAAGGCGGCCGCGGCTCCACATAGTGGATCGTAAAGATCCTACGATTGGTAGCGATAGATTTTAATTATCACCAATAGAAAACGAAGTCTCGACCCGGCAATAGAAAAGACCGAGCCTAAAGAGGCAATGGTTAAGAACATCTTCTTTATCGGCATTATTCTGGCAGCCAGCGGTGTTGTGGGACCACCCTTCTCGCTCGCCTTGGGATTAGCTTTCGGGCTGACCGTCAAACACCCCTATCATTTCGAGAGCCAGCAACTCTCAAGGTTCCTCCTTCAGGCCGCGGTGGTCTGCCTCGGGTTTGGCATGAATCTGGGTGAAGTGGCTCATGCGGGTCGAGCAGGATTCACCTACACTGCAATCAGTATTACCTTCGCCCTTAGCCTTGGGCTCCTTCTCGGCAGATTGCTCGGGGTAGAAAAAACTCAGTCCTTGCTCATAAGTGCAGGAACTGCAATCTGCGGAGGAAGTGCCGTCGCCGCGCTGGGGCCGGTCCTCGATGCCAACGAGGAAGAGATGGCAGTCTCTCTGGGTACAGTCTTTGTTCTCAACTCCGTCGCTCTTTTGCTCTTTCCTCTTATCGGATGGAGTCTACACATGTCTCAGACGCAGTTCGGGCTGTGGGCTGCTCTTGCCATTCACGACACCAGTTCTGTCGTCGGTGCCGGAGCGAAGTACGGGCCGGTAGCTCTGGCGGTTGGAACGACGGTGAAGCTCGCCCGCGCATTGTGGATCGTGCCATTAGCCGTTGCAACAGCGGGTCTGCGGAAGAGCAGGGCACGCATACAGTTACCGTGGTTCATCTTTCTGTTTTGCGTGGCAGCGGTCGTAGCGACGTACCTACCTCAGCATCTGCCGTCAACTGCTGCTGCATTCCAGGACCTGAATCGCTTAGGCCGTTCCGGATTGACGGTCGTGCTATTCCTGATCGGGACGGGGATCTCACGCAGCACTTTGCGCCAGGTAGGTCTTCGGCCTATGCTTCAGGGCATCGCCCTCTGGGTTGTTGTTGCAAGCGCCTCTCTCTGGGCAATCCACGCCGGCTGGATCGCACTATGAGAACGCCACCCCTCCAGCGATCACTGAGATGGCGATCCTGGCGCAAATTCTGTCTCTATAGTTGCTTCCGCCTCACCGAGAGCCTACAGCTCTGTTTCGGGATGGAATAGGTCTTCGCTGGGACTCGCGTGACGCGAAGTAGAGATGCGGGGAGAGCGAATGCTCTGGACTGCAGGGCGGGCTGGAGACCGGGACAGAAACGCAAGCAGCTCCCGCATCTCTTTCTGCAGCCGGCGAAGCTGTTGCGTGGAGGCGTCGGCCCGTCCACCCTCTATGTCCAGTGCGAGTTGCGGAGCCCTTTGCTTCTGCTCAGTTTTAAGGAACTGGCGCGCGCCGGAGATCGTGTAACCCTCGTCATACAGCAGAGACTTGATGTGCAGCACGGTCTCAACGTCGCGTCGGCGGTACAGCCTCTGGCCGGTTCCCCCCTTATGTGGCTTCAACTGCGGGAACTCACTCTCCCAGAAACGAAGAACATAAGCAGGTACGTCACAGAGCCGGGAGACTTCCCCGATACGGAAGTACAACTTGTCCGGAATCTCGGCCCCGGAAGATGACGTTTTGCTTCGGATTGTCTGGTGCTGCGTCATGCTAGCGCTCCAGAAGACGAACTCCTGCCCGCTCTAAGTATAGGACAGCACAGGTATCTTAACCATAAGATTTCATTTCCTGATCCGCTTTCGAGGGCCCTTCCTGTATCCTCCCCTTGTCTCGAAGCACCGCAGATCTTCCAGATCGAACCCGAGATCATGTCTTCTCCATAATTGCGTTCCCGGCCATCGCGTCATGCAGATCGTGTGGGCTGAGGAACTTCGCAAAGCCACACAGCGTATGGTTCTTGAGGAAAGGCAGACAGACAAGCGATGAGCCCAAAACGAGTAAGTGTTGGAGGGGCGATTCTCATGACGGCCCTCATGTGCGGATGCCGTATAGCAACGGATGAGCATGGCGACAATAAGAACGTGAAAGTCGCCACGCCCTTCGGGGGGCTAGAGGTAAAGACCAGCGACAAGCAAGAGATCGCCGGAATGGGACTTCCGATCTATCCAGGCGCCCAGCTTGTGAAGAAGGACAAGAATAACGGATCGGCTGACGTTAACCTCAGTTTTGGCAGGTTTCAGCTACGGGTAAAAGCGGCTAGCTACAGAACTCCTGATTCTCCTGAAAAAGTATCTGACTTCTATCGGAACGCCATGAAAAGGTACGGAACGGTAATCCAATGCAATCATGACAAAGCCGTAGGAGAGCCGACCGAAACGGATCAAGGATTGACCTGCTCGGACGGAGACAATAAACACGTTGAGACCGACACGGACGCAAGTGGCAAGACCGAGTTCAAAGTCGGATCGAAACAACATCAACGAATCGTCGCAATCGACTCTGAGAACTCCGGAACCAAGTTCGGCCTGGTCGTGCTGGACCTTCCAGGCAATCTTTCGGTCGGCGGCGCGGATCCCGATCAGCGTCAATAAGCTGGGTCGCGGCTTGCAGCAGGATTGTGGCTGGGATAGTTTGGACTTATGCAAGCGTTTTGCCATCGATGCGAGGAAGAGCTAGCTTCTGGCGAAGACGCCTCCCCATTTTGTCCCCATTGCGGAGCTCCCCAGATCTACCTGTCTGAGGGAGCGGAAGCCGAGGGAGGAGTTCCGGAAAACTCTACAGGCGCCCTCCCTCCACCCCATCCCCAGCAAATTGACTGGAAGACAGCGGTTCTGTGTGCCCTCCTGGTGGCACTTGTCGCGGGCGCTCTCAGCGTGGCGTCGACCCGGATTCCGGGCTTCTCCTTCGTCAGTTGGCTCTGGACCGTCAGCGCCTCTGTGGTCGCCCTCAGCATCTATCAACGCAGACGTCCCCAGGCACGCATGGACGCCGGCGTTGGTGCCAGGATTGGGGTTCTGGTGGGACTTACTCTGATCGCCTCCATCGGAGTCTCCATGGCGATTGCCGGGTTGGTCGCTCGTTTTGGCCTGCACAATATGGGAGCCTTCGACGCCGAGCTTCATGCCCAGATAGAAAAAGCCGCTGCCGCCAATCCGCAATCGGCCGAGATCATGCGGTACATCAACTCTCCTGAATTCAAAGCGGGCATCATGCTGGCAGGCTTCTCCATGCTGGCAGGACTGGTTGTATTTATGTCTACCATCGGGGGAGCAATCGGCGGCTTGCTGCGAACCCGCAGGAGCTAGGTCAACGGTCGGCGATCGAACAGGAGCCGGGCTCCCTGATATCATCAGCGGGAAGCCTATGAGTGCAGATCTGGAAATCGGCAAACCGAAGATTCGAGAAAAAGGCCGCTTGATGTCGGCCTCGGAGATTGAGCGAACCCTGGTGCGCCTGGCGCACGAGATCGTCGAAAAGAACAATGGCGGCGACAATCTGGGGCTCGTAGGGATCAAACGTCGCGGCGTTCCGCTGGCTCAGCGTCTGGCGGCGATGATTGAAAAGATTGAAAAGCATGCCATCGACAGCGGCGTCCTCGATATCAGTTTCTATCGTGACGATCTGTCCACCAGTGGACCGCGGCCTACCGTCGCGCCGGGATCCATCGGCTTCGACGTAACCGGTCGCGACATTGTTCTGGTAGATGATGTTCTCTACACCGGCCGCACGATCCGCGCCGCACTCGATGCACTTTTTGACCACGGTCGCCCTAAGAGCGTGCAATTGCTCACGCTTATCGACCGGGGTCACCGGGAACTTCCCATCGAAGCGACCTACACCGGTCGTTCCATCCCAACCTCGAGCCGCGAGATCATCGAAGTTAAGCTGAATGAGGTTGACGGACAGGAACAGGTGCTTCTCGTTGAGCGGGTGGACTGATCCAACCAATGCCAAGAGCAACACAGACGACCGCACTTCAATCGAAATATGCTCGAGGCTCCCTGCTGAGTGTGAATCATCTCTCAGTAGCGGAAGTATCAGCAATTCTTTCAGAGACTGCAAGAGTCGCCGCCCTTAGTTCCGCCGAGCGCACCTGTATCCTGCGGGGTCGTACAATTGCACTTCTCTTCTACGAATCGAGCACGAGAACTCGCACCTCATTTGAACTGGCTGCGAAATCCCTTGGCGCGACGACTACCCTCGTCAGCGACAAATCCTCGTCCATCGAGAAGGGTGAGAGCCTCAAAGATACCGGCCTCACCTTACGTGCCTTGGGAGCCGAGTCCATTATCCTTCGGCACTCAGCCTCCGGTGCTCCATTTGTATTGGCGCGCGAGACGGGTCTACCCGTCCTGAACGCCGGTGATGGGATGCACGAGCATCCCTCTCAGGCTTTACTCGACCTTCGCACCATCCTTACTCGTCTCCATGGCGCTAATCGCGCCGAATCGGTTACAGAGCATTCTCTCGCTGGAATCACCGTCACGATAACTGGAGATATCTTCCACAGCAGGGTAGCGCGATCGAACGCCATGCTCCTGCCAAGACTCGGAGCACGTGTTTTGCTCTGTGGCCCTCCAGGGCTTCTCCCCGAGGAGGCACGCGATCTTGGGCCCGGAATCGAGATTGAACGCGACTTCGATCGAGCGTTGGCAGAGTCTCAGGTCGTAATGATGCTTCGGATTCAGAAGGAACGCCTCGCAGGCATGGAACTTGATCTCAGCCACTACATTCAGAGTTATCAATTGAACAGTGGAAGGCTTACAACCGCTGCACCTTCCGCTGTGGTCCTCCATCCCGGTCCCATGATTCGGGGCCTGGAGATCTCAGACGAAGTGGCGGACGGGCGTAACTCTGCCATTGAAGAACAGGTAGCGCACGGCTTCGCCGTCCGTTCAGCATTACTCATCCGAGCCCTGGGGGCAGGGAGCTTCGAAGGTGTGACTGCATGAGCGATATTCTTATCCTCAACGGGCGCCTGATCGACCCCTCCAACCAGATCGATGCTCCTCGGGATCTTCTCCTCCGGAATGGCAGAGTCGTTGCCATCGAAACGCCAGGAGCGCTTGGTAGCGTCGAGGTCGCCCAGACCATTGATGCCAGTGGATTAATTGTTGCCCCCGGTCTGGTTGATATTCACGTACACCTGCGCGAGCCGGGGCAAACCTACAAAGAAACCATCGCGACAGGCACAGCGGCGGCGGCTGCCGGTGGTTACACCTCCGTCGTAGCTATGCCCAACACCCTTCCAGTAAACGACACGGTTGCAAAGCTGGAGTGGATGCTCGACGCTCAGCGAGGTTCGCTTGTAAAGCTCTTCGCAATGCCTGCGGCGACGGTAGGCAGTATGGGTGAGAAGCTTACGGACTTCGAAGCCCTCCGCCAAGCAGGTGCCGTCGGCTTCACCGATGACGGTAAACCGATACTCGAAGATGAGATGATGCACGCCGCGCTCATCGCTGCGGCGCGAGCCGAGGTCCCGGTCTCGCAGCATGCGGAGGATACCCGGCTGACGGGCGGCTGCAGCATGAATGCCGGGTCGATGGCATTCCGCCTCGGTCTTCGCGGTATGCCGGTCGAGGCCGAAGCACGCATCGTCGAGCGCGACATACAGCTTCTGCGTGACATAGAGCGGACAGAGGGTCTACGGCCGCACCTTCACGTACAACATGTGTCAACCGCACGTGCCATTCACGCGATTCGACTTGCTAAGCGCGAAGACCTTCACGTCACCTGCGAAATCGCACCGCATCACTTCGCTCTCAATGAAGAGGCCGTCGGCGACTACGATACCCATACCAAGATGAATCCACCTCTACGCTCTGAACTTGATCGAATTAAGATGATCGAGGCGTTACTGGATGGAACCGCCGACTGCATCGCCACAGATCATGCTCCGCACGCGGCTTTCGAGAAAAAGCAGGAGTTTGAGCGCGCACCCAATGGCATCACAGGACTGGAGACGGCTCTTGGCCTCGCGCTGCGTGTCCTCCACCGGGAGAACAGCCTTCCTCTGCCGCGCATTGTCGATCTGATGAGCACTGCTCCTGCCCGAATCGTCTCGCTGGCTGGACGCGGAACACTGGGTCCAGATCACTTCGCCGACATCGTGATCTTCGACGCTGGCACAGAGTGGACGTTCACCGCGGAAGCTTCCCGATCGAAGTCTCGAAACACTCCGTTCGATGGCTCCCCGATGCTCGGCCAGGTTCGCTACACCATCTGCGAAGGCAAGATCGTCTATCAGGCATAAGTAAAGCTAGACCCGAGTAATCATCACCTCGGTCGACTTCATAAGAGCCGCTGCCGTCTCTCCCTTGCGAAGCTTCATCTCGCGAACAGCATCGGCAGTAATGATGGAGGTTATCTGCTGATCTCCTATCGCAAGCACCACCTTCGCCAGCAGGCCTTCGACCTTTACCTCGATAATCGTTCCCACCAGTTGATTCCGGCCGCTCACCTTTTGAAAGCGATCGCGCTTCTCTTTCGCCTCCGGACGGCTCTTCAGAAAAGCAGCCAGGGCGGTGCGTGGGATCAGGTGATGTCCGCCGGGGGTCTTGACGCTGGTCAGCTTTCCCGTAAGAATCCACTGTTTGATAGTTGGATAGCTCAGGCCAAGCTCCACTGCGGCTTCACGAGGCTTCAGCAATGAGTCCGGGTTAGGAATATGACACCTCGAATCGTACAGATCGGCTACGCCACTTAGAAGTGTAGCGTGGCAGACCGAGAACAGCAGCCTTTATCTCCATCTCCATCTCCATCTCCATCTCCCGCAATCGCATATTTTCGTATAACAATTATCGTATATTTTCGTTATGCGACTTTTTCCCCGATGTCTCCTTTCGCTCGGCCTGCTCTTGCCCCTGATCGCTACCAGCCTTCTGGCGCAAAGTGGCAGCGGTGACATCGCGGGTTCCATTACGGATAAAAGTGGAGCTGTCGTAAGCAATGCCAGTATCGCTATCTCCTCGCAGGCCGCCGCCGGAGTGAGCGTAACGACCGAAAGCACCTCCTCTGGAAACTACGCAGTCGCATCGCTGCGTCCAGGAGTCTACACCGTACGAGTAACCGCTCCCGGATTTGTAACCCTTGTCCGCTCCGGGGTGGAGATCCAGACCGGCCAGCGAGAACGCCTTGACCTGACCCTGCAGCCAGGCGCTAGCGACGAAGTCGTAAACGTCAATGCCGATGCGTCGCTTCTGACGACAGAATCAGGTGCTCTGACGACGGTTATCGGAAGCACAAGCATCACCGCACTTCCGCTCAATGGGCGCAATGTCATCTCGCTGACAACTCTTATTCCTGGAGTGTCGCTCCCTCCCGGCACCCTTCTCCCTCGTATCAACGGCGGCCGCCCTCGCACGAACGAGTATCTCTACGATGGTGTCTCTGCACTCCAGCCGGAACCGGGCCAGGTTGCATTCTTTCCCATCATCGACGACATAGACGAGTTCGCAATCATGTCCAGTGGTATCTCGGCGGAGTTTGGCCGCTTCAACGGAGGCGTCGTCAACCTGACCACCAAAGCTGGCACCAGTGCCTTGCATGGAGAAATCTACGACTTTCTCCGCAACGAGGTACTGAACGCAAGGAACTACTTCACTCCCGCGACATCGCGCAAACCTCTCTTCCGCCGCAACCAGTACGGCGCCGCCCTTGGGGGCCCGTTACTTCCGCGCCACCTCTTCTTCTTCACCGATTACCAGGGAACCAATCAGGCCGTAGGAGTGGTCCGCACCAGCACCGTACCTACACTTGCCCAACGAGGACATCCAGACGCAAACGGCAATCCTACAGCCGGCTTCAACTTCGGACCTACGCACATCTACGACCCCTCCTCTACGGTATCCAGCGGATCGAGCTTTTCTCGCACCGAATTTCCGAACGACACCATCCCCATCAACCGTGCCGACTCCGCCGCTCTCGCTCTACTCGCCCGCTACCCCTTACCTACCAGCTCCGCCGCTACGAACAACTACGTTCGTATCGGCAACGACGTCGACCATCAGAATCAGTTCGACATCCGGCTCGATGCAGAGCTGACTGCAAACGACCACGCCTTCGCCCGCTACACCTACTTCCACGACGTGGAGCAGCCAGTCACGCCCTTACCGGATGGCAGCGGAGTCATCAGCGGAACCATCCTGTCGACGGGCAATGTCACAGGCTTATCCCGAACTCTCGGCCAGCAGTATGTCGCAAACGAGATTCACAGCTTCAACCCCCGTACCTTCAATGAAGCCCGGTTTGGCTATACACGTCGTGCCCTAAGCCGCGCAGGTGCATCCGTTGCAGGAACGGCTTCCGAAGCGCTCGGCATCCCGGGCCTGCCTTCCAACGCGGCCTTCAATAATGCACTGCCGATCTTTGCAATCGCAGGCATCACCCAACTTGGTTCTTCCTCCAGCACCTTCTCCAACTTCTCCACCAATGTCACGCAGGTCTTCGACATGGTGTCGCGGGTTCAGGGAAAACACGCCCTCAAAGCCGGAATCGATCTGCGCTGGGAACATCTGGATGCCGTACAGCCCCCCAATCCGACTGGAAACTTCGGGTTCTCAACACTGTTCACGAATCAGGCAGGAGTGACGAATTCCGGCAGTTCTCTCGCCAGCTTTCTGCTCGGACAGGTGAATAATTTTTCTATCGATCTACAGAACAGTACGATTCGGCCGCGAGCGCACATCGCGGAATTTTTCATCCAGGATGATTGGAAGGCAACTCCCGGTCTTACCGTTAACGCCGGTTTGCGATGGACCCTGAACTTTCCTTCGACCGAGGCACACGACCAGGGTGCCGTCTTCAATCTGGCGACGCAGCAGTACCAGTACCTCGGCAAGGCCGGTTTTCCGCGTTCTGCACGTGAGCTGCACTACGGCAACTTCGGTCCGCGGTTGGGCTTCAGCTACATGGTCACTCCAAAGACCGTCGTGCGGTCGAGCTACGGTTTGACGTTTATCGAGCAGACAGGCATCACAACGCCCTTCACAAACCCGCAGTTTCCGTTCCTTCAAACTGTCCAGCAAGCCACGCTTGACAGCATCCATCCAGCATTTGTGCTCTCGAGCGGTCCGTCGGTCGCACCCATTGCGCTCGATGCAAACGCAGGTCTCGGCCAAGGTGTATTCACGGTCAACCGGAAGCTTGGCTCCGGCTATGTGCAGCAATGGAACCTCGCGATCCAGCATGAGCTCACTCCCGACCTGACCGTTGAAATTGCATATACCGGCTCCGTCATCACTCGGGTCGGTATTCCCGACACGAACCTGAATCAGCTGACTGCAGACCAGCTTGCTCAGGGCTCCGCGTTGACGGAGACGACGGATAACCCCTTCTATGAGAAGATTCCCGCATCGTCTTCTATTGGAGGCAGAACTATCTCCGTAGCGCAGCTTATGAAGCCCTACCCGCGCTTCCTCACCGTATCTGCCTTCCGCAACAACACCGGACGGACTAACTACAACGCGGCCGAACTGAAGGTTCAAAAGCGCACAAGCTACGGTCTGACGGCGACGCTAAGCTACACACACTCGAAGCTTATGGACGATGCGTCTTCCGTATTCGACTCTTCCATCCTCACCGGGCCGGTCGCAAACTACCCTGTGGCGGACAGCTTCAATCCATCTCTCGAGCGCGACGTGTCGCTCGGCGATATGCCGAACGTCACGGTGGGATCCGCCGTCTACGCTATTCCCCTCGGCCAGGGTCACCGCTACGCATCTACCGGAGTTCTGTCCAGAGTATTGGGAGGATGGAATGTCAACGGTCTGGTTACCTTGCAGAGCGGAATGCCGTTCGCAATCATTCAGGCTACAAACTTCAACGCGTTTGCCGGCTTTGGAACCCAGCGACCGACCATCCAGGGCCCCGCCAACCTTCCCGCCGGCAAGAGAACCGTTGCTCACTTTATCAACACCGCAGCGTTCTCGATCACGCCACAGTTCAGACTGGGTAACGCATCTCGCGATCCTGCACGCGGACCAGCTTATCGAGATCTCGATCTCGGGCTTGTCAAAAACACCCACATCAGCGAGAGCGTAGTCCTCGAGCTGCGCGGCGAAGTCTTCAACGTGACCAACACGCCTGCCTTTGCCGAGCCCGCTGCGTCCGTGGGAACTGCGAACTTCGGCTCCATCACGGCTACAGCGGCAGACCCGCGTGTCGTTCAGGTGGCAGGCAAGTTACACTTTTGACGACTGCCGAACGACTCTTTCTATTGAGTATGGAAGATTTTACGATTGATATCGGGCCAGAACTCTTTGAAAGTAAAGTTCGCTGAGTCGATAATGCAGCTCGTCAGCCATCGCTGACCAACCTTCGTCCACGTCTGATATTTATCCGGGTAATAGAGAGTGGAGATTCCGGCGGCCGACCCTGTGCCGATGATCTCTGACGCGTTGAAGGTGTTGTTGCCGGCGTCGCTTCTCGTCACCAGAACGCGCGTTGCCGCGTAGAAAGCGCGCTTGCTGAGGCTACCATGACCTAGCGTGTAGAAGCGGTTGTCTTGCCGGAAGACCACAGGCCATACCCCGCTAACCATGAAGTTAGCATCTGCTGTATCCAGCAGCGTGTGATAGTAGTACCGTCCGTATCCCTCAGCTCCCTGATGGAATTCGGGATACGAGTTCGAAGCCATCGAGACTCCGGACTGAACGGCAGCGATCAGAAAGGAGGAATAGTCAAAGCTATTCTTCGCGGCGATGATGAACTTCTGCTTTGAAGTCTGTGGAGGAAGTTTGGTATCCGCTGAAACCGCGCTGAAGTTCGGCATGATCCCTAGAATGCGCGAAGTCTGTTTCGGCGCATCCGATGGTGGTGTACCGGACGTCGAGCTTTGTGCGGAGGTGGCCTGCGGAACTGATGCCGTAGGGGCATCTGGCAGAAGAGCGATATCGACCTGTTGGTTATCACTCTGTTTTATCTGTGCCAGCCCCCTTTGTTCACAACACGCGGGTAAGATCAGCGCAAATGCATAGGAAACAAGGAACACGTGGTTCGGGCGGAGAGAAAGGTGCATGATCATATAAGGCGCCCCAATTGGTTTAGTTTCGCTAATTTCCTTAGGAACCTAAATCTAGTCCCATCCTTCTGGCTACACTCGTCAGAATCTCCAGCGACTGATCAATCTGCTCGCGGGTATGCTCACTCGTCATGATGGTACGGATTCGAGCTTTTCCTTCTGGCACTGTGGGGAACGCAATTCCGGTTGCCATGAGACCGGCATCGAAGAGAGCACGCGAAAAATCCATGGCTGCCCTTCCATCACCGATGATGATAGGCGTAATCGGTGTCTCACTTGCCGGAGTCGTTCTCCCGCCTATATCGAAACCCGCTTTCCCAAGCTGCTCCTTGAAGTAGCGGGTATTCGACCACAGCCGTTCTATGCGTTCGGGCTCACTCTGGAGAATATCGAAGGCGGCGATGCAGGTCGCTGCAACCGACGGCGGGTGCGATGTGGAGAAGAGAAACGGTCGCGCGCGATGGTAGAGATATTCGATGAGATCTCTCGATCCGCATACGTATCCTCCCAAAGCTCCGATCGCCTTCGACAATGTTCCTACCTGCACGTCCACTCTGTCGGTGCAGTGAAAATGATCTACTGAGCCTCGCCCGTTCCGTCCCAGCACCCCCGATGCATGCGCATCATCCACCATCATCATGGCGCCATATCTGTCGGCCAGATCACACAGCTTGTCGACGGGACCAATGTCTCCGTCCATCGAAAACACGCCATCGGTAATGATTAGTTTGCGTCCAGGTTCACTCTGGACTTCTTTCAGCTTCTCTTCGCAATGGTCCACATCCTTATGCCGAAAGACCTTGATCTTCGCACGCGAAAGCCGTGCACCATCGATGATGCTGGCATGGTTCAATTCGTCGGAGATGATGAAATCCTCTTTACCGAGGAGGCTCGAAACGGTACCCGCATTCGCCGTAAACCCCGACTGGAAGACAACACAAGCCTCGACGCCTTTGAAAGCGGCGATCTTTTCTTCCAGTTCCAGGTGGATTCGCATTGTTCCCGCGATCGTGCGCACCGCTCCCGAACCGACGCCGTATCTCCGAATAGCATCGATGGCAGCTTCGCGAAGCTTCGGATGCTCGCAGAGGCCCAGGTAGTTATTGGACGCAAGATTGATGACGCGTCTCCCGTCATAGGTGCAGACCGGCCCCTGCTCATCGTCAAGAACCCGCAGCTTGAAGTAGGTTCCATGCTGCTTCAGCTCATTAAGTTGCTCGGTCAGATAGGCAAGTTGCGGTCTCATGGGTGCACCAGTGCTCATGGAGCTAATCCTAAACCTAACCCCTCAGGCAACCATCATTCTGGAAAATCACCCCCAAAGGGTCGTCGTTGTCTATCCTAGAAGTAGCTGGATCTCCCGATCTGGCGTCAGTATCAGATAGCGACTCTGAACGAAATGAGGCCCCGCAGCACGATGAACGGCAAGAAGCCCTCCCTTCAAGCACGCAGATTCCTCGCAGCAACTATTCTTTCCGCCGCAATTCTCACCGGATGTAAGTCCAAACAGGAAGAGGCTATCCAACAGGCAAGGAAACAAGCCGCGGCTACCGGCCAGGCGCAGCAGGTCGTATGGGTAGATAAGAACGGCAGCACAGTCACCACCACTGTCCAGCCGCCGCTGCCCGGCCAAACAGGTCAGCAGATCACGACGGTCGTTACCCCTGCTTCTCCCACACCGGCAAATACGCCTGCTATCGCTGGCGGACAGCCCGCGGTTACGCAGAGCCCCCAGAATGAAGCCGCGACTGCGGCCAATCAGCCTGAGAGTCTTTCCCAACCGGCTGCGGCCTCCGCTCCGGGCAATCTCGCGATCGTTCCGGCAGACGCACATATTCCTGCAGGAACGACGCTCGCCATCCGCATCAATCAGCACCTCAGCGCCAAAAGTAACCGGGCGGGGGATCACTTCGACGGCGAGTTGGCCGAAGCTGTCGCCGGTGATGACGGGCGCATCCTCCTTCCTCGAGGAACTCTCGTCGGAGGCATCGTGACTGCCGCACATAAACGCGGGCACTTCAAAGGTGCATCCATCCTGCAGCTTCGCCTCACCTCCATGACCCTCAATGGTGCTCGCTATTCTCTTGAAACAAATAGCCTGACCCGCACCAAAAAAGGGAAAGGCAAGCGCACAGCTGCATTTATCGGTGGAGGCAGCGGCCTCGGAATGCTCATCGGCGGTGTAGCAAGTGGCGGAACGGGTCTTCTGATCGGAGGTCTGGCCGGCGCAGGAGCTGGCACAGCGGCGGCCGGCCTAACAGGAAACCGCGACATCGATATTCCCTCTGAGTCTCTGATCCACTTCAAGCTCGCTGACACACTCGTCATTCGCCCATCCTGAGACAGCATCAACACACAAAAGCCCGGCCATCTCCCGGCTGGGCTTTCTCTTCCACTCAGCAGAGACTATTTCACAACCAGCTCGACACCTGTACCCGGATCAGGAAACGTGAAAGCAAACCGGCTGTCTCCTGAGGAGCTCTCCGCAACCGGCTTGTTGTTAGCCGTGGCCAGAGAGGCAGAAGATCGCCAGCCATATATCTCAACCCGAAGATCGTGCCACCATGGCTGGAAGCTCCCCTCATGACGACCAATATGGACATGCAGCTCGTTCCCGACCACCTCACAGGTCGAGCTCATGCGAAGAAACTGTCCGCTTCGAAATGCGAAAGATATCCCATCGTCAAGATAGACCTCTCCTCCGCACTTAGAAGCGGAGCCGTCTTCCGGGACATACACTCGCAGAGATAGTGGCCCCTCAGGTCTATCCTCCGTGCTCTGCACCAGGGGCTGGATCGGAAGGATGGCTCCCCCGCGCACATAGACGGGAAGCGTTTCAAGCGTGGGCGTCACCATCAGGGGTTTCGCCTCCGGTGGAGGTACCGTGATCTCTCTTGCCGCCTGTGTACGTTGCGTATCCGGCGGCGTCACCAGCTGTGGCTGCTCTGCATCACGACTCGACGTGCTCTTCACTCGAGCTGCCAGTTGGCCCGTCCAGTAGTCGTACCAGTCGCCCGGAGGAAGTTTTACCTCGTAGGGATCCAACTCATCCGGATAAGGAGATGGCGCCACCAGCAGATCAGGCCCGAAGAGGAACTCGCCTCCCGCATCCAGGTCCAGCGGATGCCCGTCTGGCGTCGCATTCGGGAAATCCAGAAACAGCGCTCTCACAATCGGCATTCCAGTCCGCGACATCTCTTCGGCAGCCGTATACAGATAAGGCATCAGACGGTAGCGTTCTTCGATGTAGTGCCGCCGTATCGACTCCTGCGAAATCCCGTGCGCCCAAGGCTCCTGATCTCCGCTCCCCTTCACCGTGTGGTCGCGGTCGATCGGCTGGAACGCCGCCAACTGAATCCACTTTGTCAGAAGGTCGGGCTGCGGAGTTCCCGCGAACCCGCCCACATCCGCTCCGCTCATCCCAAACCCCGACAGGCCAAGATTCTCAAGCATCGGTGTCGTCATTCGAAGATGATTCCAGGTCGACGAGTTATCGCCCGTCCACGTTGCTGAATATCGTTGTCCCCCTGCATAACTCGCTCTCGTCAACACAAACGGTCTCTCGTTTGGCTTCAGCTTTAGAAGCCCTTCATAGGTTGCGCGCGTATTCTCCATTCCAAAGACGTTGTGAATCTCGAGGTGCGTCGCGGTCCGTGACTTGAATCCAGGTTCGTCAATGCGGTGTTGAACCGTATCCGGCATCGTCTTCGTGGGAGTTTTGAAGACCGCAGGTTCGTTCATGTCATTCCAAAACCCCGCAATCCCATCCTTGTAGAAACCTTCATACAAGGTTCCCCACCACGCACGTGTCTGTGCTTGCGTGAAGTCTGGAAACACTGCCGGCCCCGGCCACACCGGTGCAACGTAAGTCGAGCCATCGGGATTCTTCACAAAGTGGTCGCCCGCCGCACCCGTATCGTAGGGCGCGTACCCTGCACCCGGAGGATGAGCGATATGCAGATCCGTGATCGCCACAACGTGAAAGTGTTCCTTTGCCAACTGCTGAATCATCGCTGCGAAATGCGGGAATCTGACCTCATCGACCGTGAAGGGCCGGTTCTCCCTTTGGTAATCGATATCCAGGTACAGCGCATCTGCCGGTATCGCATCCTCTCGCAGCCGAGCTGCGACAGCCAAAACCCGCGACTCAGGGTAGTAGCTATACCGCGACTGCTGGAATCCCAGGGTCCACAACGGCGGCAGCGGCGTCGGTCCAGTCAGCCACGCATACGTCTCGATAACCTTCCTTGGGGTTGGCCCATAGAAGAGGTAGTAATCGAGAGGGCCATCCGGTGCTCCAAAGGAGTATGCATTCGCCGACTCCTTTCCAAAATCGAAGCTCGACCGGAAGGTGTTATCGAACAACACACCCAGCGCGCGTCCTTCATTGAAGCTGATAAAGAATGGAATGCTCTTGTAGATCGGATCCGTCGACTCCTGGAATCCAAACGAATCCGTGTTCCAGTCCGTAAACGCCTGATTCCTTCGGTCCAGCGGTCCCGTCTTGTCGCCCAATCCAAAGAAATGCTCATCCGGCTGCATGCTCTTGTACAACCGGAAGCTCGAGCCGTGATACTCCACCGGGCGCACATCCTGTTGCAGCAGATGTCCCGCCAGGTCGGTCACACGCAGCATCCCGCTGCGGCGATCAAGCAAAACGCGCAGAACCGCCGTGTGGAAGCCGACAGCTTCGCGAGTTGAATCCTGTTCGACCTCGCTCCTGGCCGCGCGTGCGGTCGGCAATACTGCCCAGGAGGCATCCTCGGGCAGCATGTGGTTGCGCCCAGTCCGTATGCGAATCACATCTGGGCGCAGCGCAGTAATCTCAACCGCAGCACCGCTTATAGTCGCACTCACGCCATTTGCGAGCGCGCCCACTTTTTCTACATGGTTGAGAACAAGAGCATTGGAGTCCCGAGCACCGGTCTGCTGTGCTATTCCCGGGACACCCGTCAGCAGCGCAAGGCAGAGGATCGTCCTAAGCATGGCAAATACCATAGACCCTTTCGATCTTGGCTGTCCCTACTTCGCGTCTTCGTACTCCTCGTGCCAGGCCGTCTGAATCGCCTCGAGAATCCCCTCATTCGACTTCGAGGGGTCTCCAACAAATCCCGGCAATTCCGTCACATACTTGTGAAGATCCGTGAACCTCACCGTATATGGATCCGTCTCCGGGTACTTCTCCTGTAGTTGAATCCCAATCTCTTCCGAATCTGTCCAGTCAATCTCTCGCGGCATCCCTGTCTCCTGTCAGTCCTGTTTCACCGCTGCCGGCTTACCTTCCTGCACATAGTTCCGATTCCACTTGGGAATCTCAACGACATAGGTCCCCGGCTTTTCGATGACCGCCTGGCAGCCCAGGCGCGAGTTCAATTGCACATCGGCTGCTGTCTCCATGCGGTCCAGCTCTTTATCCTCAGGCTCACTGACTCCGTTCGCGCCTTCCTTCACCCACAGATGACACGTTGTGCACGCACAAACGCCGCCACATGCATGATCAAGAAAGATGCCGAAGTTTTCCGCCACGTCGAGAAATGACATCGGCTCGCCGTGTCCGTCATAGGGCAGCGAATCGAATGGAAACTCAACCGTTCTACCCTCCGGCTCAAACGTCACGCGAACCATTCCCTCACCCGCAGGCTTTGAAAGATCCACAACCTGGTCTTTATTGATCTCAATCATTCTTAGTCTTCCGTCGACTCTCCGGCCGTAGCCTCTTCCTTCACCGAGGCCTCAATCGCCTCTGCTTCCTGTTTCGCCTCAACTACCTGCGCCTTTGCAAACGGATGCGGCGCCGTCGGGCCCTGTCCCATGCTCTCACCTGCGGCTTCCATCGTCTTGCCTCCCAGAGCACCAGTTACGGCAGAATCCATCATCAGCTCCGCGAACCTTCGTGTCGCCTGATCGAGCCTTTCAATCGCGTTGCGAATGATCTTGTAGTCGCCGCCCGCGATGGAGGCCTTCAACTCGTCTTCGCCTTCTCGAATCTTGGTAATCTCATCTGCCGTCAGCTGCTGCCAGGCCTCGTGCTTCCGACCCTTCTCTACGGCGGCAAGAATCGTCTCAGCCTCATTCTTGGCCTCGATCCCTTGCCGGGCGCGAATGTCTTCTTCGGCATTGTCAAACGAAGAGAGGATCATCTCCTCCACCTGCTCGTCCGTCAGGCCGTAGGTAGGCTTCACTTCAACCTCAGCCTCTTTGCCGCTCCTCTGTTCGCGCGCACTCACATGCAGAATTCCGTTGGCGTCGATCAGAAACTTAACCTCGATACGCGGAAGTCCAGCCGTCATCGGAGGAATTCCCTTCAAATCGAAACGCGCGAGGGAACGGCAATCCTTTGCCAGCTCGCGCTCCCCCTGCACCACGTGGATTGCGACATTCGCCTGTCCATCGACGCCCGTCGTGAAGTGCTCGGTCGCACTTGCGGGAATCGTGGAGTTCCGTTGGATGATCTTCGCCACGACACCGCCGAGCGCCTCAATTCCAAGCGACAGAGGCGTCACATCCAGCAGCAGCAGATCCTCAGTGGCCTTTGATCCGCTTCCGCTCAGGATGTCGGCCTGCACCGCTGCGCCAAGCGCCACAACCTCATCCGGATTCAACTCCGTGTGCGGCTTCTTCCCTCGCCCACTCAGTCCGAAGACGTCGTCCACGAGCTTCCGCACTGCGGGAATTCGGGTCGAACCGCCCACAAGAACGATCTCGTCGATGGCAGAGGCTTCGAGTCCAGCATCCTTTAACGCCTGTCTGCAGGGGCCGGCCGTGCGAGCAATCACTCCTGCGATCAATCCTTCGAACTGCTCTCTCGTAATCTCGCGCAGATACTGCTTTCCACCCGGCAGCATAACGTTAAGCTGCGCCTTCTCAGCCTCCGACAGCTGGATCTTGGCTTCAATCACGGCCTTGCGGATCGCCTGGACGGCCTCGCCGTTGTTCCGAACATCCTCGCCAAGATCTCCCGCTATATCGTCGAGTGCAATCGCAATCAGCAGATTGTCGATGTCATCTCCCCCCAGATGAGTATCACCGCCCGTGGCGACCACCTCGAAGATCCCCTCGTGCAGCTTGAGGATGGAGATGTCGAAGGTTCCTCCTCCGAAGTCGTAAACGGCAATCAATCCGTCCTTATTCTTCTGCAATCCATAAGCGAGAGCGGCCGCGGTCGGCTCGTTGACCAGTCGCAAAACCTCCAGCCCCGCGATCCTGCCTGCATCCTTTGTGGCCTGCCGCTGTGCATCGTTGAAGTATGCCGGGACGGTGATCACGGCTTTTGTTACAGGAGCCTGAAAGAAACGCTCTGCGTTCTTCTTCAGCTGAGTCAGCACATAAGCCGAGATCTCGGGTGGAGTAACGACCCTGTTGCCGACCTTCAGCTTCAAGACCTCATCTGCCTTCAGATCGTCTGCCAGACGAAACGGGAACAGCTTAAGCTCGTCCTGGACGTCTTCAACTCCGCGCCCCATCAGCCGCTTGGCCGAATACACCACGCTGCTGGCATCGTTCAAAAGCGAAGTCCGTGCAGCGTTTCCAACCACCACTCCATCAGCTGTCATCGCGACGACCGAGGGAACCAGACGAGCTCCGTCCTCCCCGGGAATCACAGCCGGCAAGTCGCCCTGCATGTAGGCCACGAGAGAGTTGGTCGTACCCAGGTCGATTCCTACTACGCGCTCATCTGCCATCAACAATCCTTACCTTTGCATGCTCTTTATCGGCGCTCTCCCGCGGGGAAAGCCACGGATCACGTCAGTTTCGATCGCGGAAATGAACGACCGGGAGAGATCTATTCGACCGTGCAGCTTGAACTCTGCTCCGCTATCTCTTCTATTCTCCTACAAGTATCAGCCCTTGCTCTTCGGAGACCGCCCGTCAGTTGGATGCCCTATCACTTGGGGCCGATGCCAGCTTTGGCTCTTCACCGACCAACTCTCTCCGCAAGGCTTCGGTCAGCCACGCCTCGTATTCGTCCGCCGTCCAGCCACGTTCCCGGACGAGCATCCGAAAGATCTCCCGGCTCGTCATCGCCCACATCACACCCCGGGCAGCCTCCGGGCTCAGGCCTTCTCGCAACAGGTTCTCGCGCTCCAATGCCTGAACAACCATCAATTGAGAGTCATACCTCTGGCAATTGCGCTCATCCTCCACCGCTGCCAGCTCTGGTGCCACCATTCCTGCCCCCCGCAGTAAATTCTCCACCGGAAGCTCTGCCTCATAGATCCGCCGCGCGAACCGGGGTGGAAACGCAAGTAGCTCCATCGGATCCGTCACCTGCCGAGCATTGGTAAGCAAGGCCTGAAATCCATCCCCGAAGCGAGCCTCATCCAGAAGCTCCGAAACAATCCCCTTCTTGGATCCGAAGATGGCATAGACCGTTGGGACGGCTACCCCGGCCGCTTTCGCCACCGCCGGAATGGTCATGCCCGCGTACCCAGTCTCCTCGAGCAGCCGCCGGGCAGCCGTTGCAATCCTCTTTCGCGTCTCGTCTGCCTGGCGCTGCCGGGCCGGTGAATCATAGACACGCTTCTCGGTTGCAGTCCGTCTTCCGGAACCATTCTTTGTGGCCATCTTCAATAATCCTGCCCTTTTGACAGTATAGATTTATATTAGATATATGTTATTATATTGAATACTCGAGGCTATATCGTTTCGCCTTTCAACTGGCTAGTACTTGCAAATCCAGTCGAACGCCTCACCCAAAGGAGCTTTCATGTCATCAACAGGGAACCAGTTAGCTATGATCCATCGCTTTTATGAGGAATGCCTGAATCAGCACAACTCTGGCATTCTCCCGGAACTCTTCACTCCCGATGCGATCCTGCATGCTCCCAACGGCGATGCGAACGGTCTGGCTGCGATTCAGCAGACGGTCGAGCGCGTCCATGCCATGTTCCCGGACCACCATTTCGTCGTCGAGGACGCCCTCGTCTGCGGCGACAAGGGGGCGGCACGCTGGTCCATGACCGCCATCAATACAGCTCCCCTCGGCGGAATCCCTCCCACAGGCAAACAGATCACCCAGAATGCCATCGTCTTTTGCTGCTTCAAGGACGAAAAGATTGCCGAATACTGGGTTCAGCTGGACCAGCTGGGAGTGTTTCGACAGTTAGGCGTGCCGGTGCCCCGCGCCGCCGCAAACCGCTAACCATCAAAATCGCGTTTACCGGTTATGGAGGAAATAGACATGCGACTCACGATTTTGGGAGCAACCGGCGGAATAGGCCGCCTTCTCCTCCCACTCGCTCTCGAACACGGACATGAAATCACGGCATTTGCGCGCAGCCCTGAGAAGATTCGCCAGAGCAGCCCGCGTCTTCGCGTCCTTGGAGGCAGCCTGTTCGACCGGAACGAGCTGGCGGAGGCGATCCGGGGGGGCCGACGCCGTGCTCTCGGCCTTCGGTCCGACGACGCTTCGTCGTACCCACCTGAGGCGGGACTTCGGCAGGACCCTGGTTCAGGCGATGCGCTCCTCCGGTGTCGATCGCCTCATCCACGTCTCGACCGCCTTCCTCTTCGGGGAGGGCGGGCTAGTCTTCGCCCTGATGTCGAACACTCTCTTCCGGAACGTGACCAAGGATCACAGCGACGGAGAACAGGAGATGAGGCAGCCGGACCTGGCCTGGACGATGCTTCGGCCACCGCGCCTGCTCGACGGACCCGCAACCGGCAAGGCGCGTGTCCTCGCTGGTCATCTGCCGAAGGGGGCATTCACCATCTCGCGAGCCGACGTTGCCTCCTTCATGCTGCAGGAGGCTGAGAGTCCCCGTTACGTACGGCAAGTAGTGGGATTAAGCAACTGAATACGGTTACTGAGAGCTCCGGCAGGCGAGTTTTCTCTCGAGGATCGGAGCAGTCGGGGGGATAAAGTTCGCTGGAGAGGAGGGAGGGGATCAGGACGGACCCCCTCTTCAACGGACTATAGCAATAGCTGTAAACGCCGGTCGTCATGCAGCGACAGAAAGCTTACGATCTTATGACACATGGCCGGGGACAGCGCTCCTGCCCCGTGGTACCGTCTAGCATGGAGCTTAATCCATACGCGAAATTCCTCGGAAACCAGGACCCTATCCCGGTGATTACCGTCACCGTGGAACGGATTCGTGGGTTGATCGACGCACTTTCTCCGGCACAAACCGATCGCAATGTGGCCCCCGGCAAATGGAGTATCCGAGAGATTATTGCCCACCTTGCAGACTGTGAACTGGTCTTTGCCGTTCGCCTGCGCCAGACTCTCGCCGAAGCACATTACATAATCCAGCCCTTCGATCAGAACACGTGGGCCCAGCGTTACGGCGCTTATGATCTGCCCTCTGCGCTGACGCTCTTCGCAGCAGTTCGAAACTGGAATCTGAAGTTCCTCACCACAGTCACGGCTGACGATCGTCATCATCCCACGACTCATCCCGAACGGGGAACAATGACGCTATGGACGATCGTCGAGACGATGGCAGGTCACGACATTAATCACCTTCAACAGATCGAGCGACTGGCAGGTGAGGTCTAAAGGCGTCCCACGTGCCGACCGAGCACGAAAGCCAACAGTCAAAGGTGCCGCCAGCGATGCGATGGGCTCCATCTCTGGAGCCCATCGTCATGCAGTTCGATTTGGAGTTCTGACTATTCGAAGGTCATGCGATTCTTTCTTGATGCGACATCCATGCCATTGAGATCCGGAACCTTCTGGAGATCTTCTATCGATTTGAAATTCCCATTCTTTGTACGATAGGCGACGATATCTGCCGCCTGCTTGGTGGAGAAGCCAAGCTGCTTTTCGAGATCGTCTGCCGTCGCCTTGTTCATGTTTACCTTCGACGTCACCTGAGGGAAGTTTTTCACCAGGTATTCGAGAATGTCGGTGTACTCCTCATCTGATGCCGTGGCGCCCAGGCCTGCCATCTTGGTGATGGTATCTTCCCATCCCTGACGGCTCTGTCCGTTTGCGATGACATTGGTTGGGGAGTGGCACTTACCACAGACCCTGACGACGGTCTGTTTCCCCTGTCCCTCGGGGAGCTGAGGATACTGGTCCGCCTTGCCCTGCGACTGGGCTGCGGGAGCCGACTGTGCGGGAGCCCCGAGAAAGGGAGGGGAGGCCAATGCAGCTGATGATGCCAGGATCAGTCCGCCGCCAACTATGAGGGTCCCGATCCAGACCGCACGTGAAGAGTGCCATGCCGATTTGTTCTGTTTGACCATGTCTTTATTCAACTGCACCTGCTATCAGATTTGATCATGCTCTTGGTTATGACGTGGCTGGAGCAGTTCTGATCCTCCTCTCCAGCGGGTTTCTTAGTTCTTAGACGCGTTTCCACGTCGAAGCGAAACGGTACATGCTTCAGGTGGATCATTCTATCGAAGCCACTAAGGGTTCGCCTTGACCGACTGCCTGTTGGTCCAGCGTCCAAGCTCCCTCAGACAGCCAAATTCGCGAGTGGCCCATGAGACAAATTCAACGCATGAGACGTCTCATTTTCAGAAGGATGCTACGGAAGCCGTGGAAGACCTGTCAAGAGGTGGGCTGGCGAGGTGCAAAGATGGAACTTCTGCGGATTGGGAGACAGGGGCCGCTAACGTCTTCCCGCAGACAAGAACGAAAGCCTAATTAACCCTTCATGTAGGATTTGTCATTATGCCGCCAACCCAAAAGGAATTAGCCAAGTTAGCTGGCGTTTCTGCAGGCACTGTTTCCAACGTCATCAGTGGGTCCACAAAGGTCAGTGAACGATCGAGGCAAAAGGTGCTGGAGGCGATTCGAGTCCTCAACTACCAGCCGAACCTGATTGCCCGCAGCCTGAAGACGAATCGTACGCGAACGCTGGGAATCGTAGTTCCAGACATCACAATTCCCTTCTTCCCGAAGATCATCCGAGGCGCCGAGTGCGCTGCGCGGGAACACGGCTACTTTCTCATCGTTCTTGACTCGGAAGGAAGCCCGGAGCGCGAGGCTGAGATGATTGCGCTGCTGCGCGCACAGAGAATCGAAGGCATGCTGTTGGTGACGGCCAGCGGGGGAGAACTGACTCCCGAGACCTGGAATGCGATCAGTTCGGCTTTTCCGGTGGTCTGCCTGGATCGGCTGCCCGTCGATCTCGATGTGGATTCAGTATGTGTCGACGACTGTGGTGCAGCAGAGATGGCCATCTCCCACCTGATGAGCCGAGGACACCGCGAGATTGCAATCATCACAGGTCCCTTGAACCTTCGGAACGAGCAGGAGCGGGTGCGTGGCTACCGACAGGCCTTGCAGAAGAATGGCCTCGCCGTACAACGATCGTTGATCTGGAATGGGAGCTTCGAACAGGATGAGGTCGCGCGGCTGTGCCAGAACGGTATGCTTCGCCCTACAGGGAAACCTACAGCGCTGTTTGCGACCAACGGGGTTACGGGGCTGGCTGCACTTAGGAGTCTTTACAGCGTGGGGCTGAGCACACCGGATGATTTCGCATTCGTCACGTTCGATGAGGTTACGGCGGAAGACTTCTTCCAGCCGGGCATTACTTCGGTGGTGCAACCTACCTTCGACATGGGATATAGGGCGGTCGAAATGCTGCTGGAGCGAATTGAGGAGACGGAGAAGAATGGCAAGCGGAAGAGAGTGCATCTGCCGGCGACGCTTACGGTCCGCAATTCGTCGAGTTCAGCGTCGCGTCTCGCGGAGAGTGAAGCAGATAGCGTTCGCAAATCCTCGCGTGGACGAGTCAGTGCAACTCGTTGACAGTCAGAATGATTTGTCGATAGTGTGAGACGTCTCAGGCGGACACATAAGCCTGACAAGGAATCCTTCTCCGCGCCAATGACCATGAATTGCCTTCTTCGCGCGACCGCAATCACCAAAAGCTTTGCCGGAGTGCGGGCTTTGAAGAACGTCTCTTTCGAACTGGCTGAGGGCGAGGTTCATGCTCTTGTCGGTGAAAATGGCGCCGGAAAGTCTACCCTCACCAGGATTGTTACCGGCGCACTGGAACCGGACGCGGGCGAACTTGTGATCTGTGGAAACAGGATTACAAACCACACGCCACGACAGGCACGCGAGCTGGGAGTGGCCGCGATTCACCAGCAGCCGCTTCTTTTTCCCCATCTGAGCGTAGCGGAGAACATCGCGCTGGCGCTTGAGAACGACACCGCGGGATGGAGAGTTGATTGGAAGAAGCGGTATTCGCAGGCGAAGGAGCTTCTGCATCAGGTTGGAACTGAGCTCGACCCGAGACGGCTGGCGGGTTCACTCAGTATGGCCGAACAGCAGATTGTAGAGATTGCCAAGGCGATTGGTGCAAGGGCCAGGATACTGCTGATGGACGAGCCCACGGCGCTGCTGACGGACCGAGAGGTCGACCACCTGTTCCAGCTCATCCGGCAATTTCGACAGGGAGGTGCAGGGGTCGTTTACATCTCGCATCGACTGGAAGAGATTCAGTCGATCGCTGACCGCATCACCGTGCTGCGGGATGGCAGCACAATCGCCTGTAAAGATGCGGCAGGGGTCGAACGTGGAGAGCTTATCGAGCTGATGGTAGGCCGCTCCCTGGCTTCGATCTTTCCGAAGCGTACGGTTCAAAAAGGTCAGAATGCACTCGAGGTCCGTAAGCTTGCGAACCGGTCGCTGGAGCTGCATGACGTGTCATTCGCCGTCAGGCGAGGAGAGATTCTGGGCATGGCAGGTCTGGTGGGATCGGGACGGACAGAGCTTGCGAGGACGCTGTTTGGACTGTCCCCTATCGCTTCGGATATCTATCTGAACGGTGAACCGGTGCAGATCGATTCGCCGGCAAAGGCAATCCGGCTCGGCATCGGCTACCTGCCGGAAGATCGCAGGCAGCATGGCCTGGTTCTGGATATGGGACTGGCAGAGAACATCAGCATGGCCAGCCTGGACCAGGTATCTCGTTGGGGATTGATCGAGAGACGCAAGGAGATCGGGCAAGGTGTGAGCTATGTTCGCGACCTACGCATCAAGGCTGCTGACGTGTCGGTGGCGGCGAGAACTTTGTCAGGCGGCAACCAGCAGAAGGTTGCTCTGGCGCGCTGGCTGGCGATCAAGCCCGGGATCATGATCCTGGATGAGCCTACCCAAGGCGTTGATGTCGGTTCGAAATCAGAGATCCATGAACTGATCGTGCAGATGGCGGAGCGAGGTGTAGCCATTATCCTGATTTCGTCTGAGCTTCCGGAGATTCTCGGCATGTGTGACCGGGTTGCGGTCTTCCGCGAAAAGACAATTGTCGGAACACTGTCGCGGGAGGAGGCTACCCAGGCGAAGATTATGGCTTTGGCCTTCGGCCACGAAGTTTCCCTCTCTCACCAGAGAGGAGAGGCATGAGCAACCGAGTAAGAGAGATAGGGCTTCTATTCACCATCGGCGCGCTGATGCTGCTGCTTGCCTGGAAGACGACAGGATTCTTCACGGCTGCGAACCTGACGGATCTCTTTCTTGCAAACATGCCGGTGATGATCATTGCGGTGGGAATGATGATGATCATTCTGACCGGAGAGATCGACATCTCAGTGGGCTCGATCTTTGCAATCTCCAGTGTGGTAATGGGTCAGTGCGCTAAGAGCGGACTTCCGGTTTTCATCAGCGCTCTCATCGCGTGCGCTGTGGGAGCGACCTGGGGTGCATTAAACGGAGGACTGATCGCATACATCCGGATTCCGTCCATCGTTGCCACCCTGGCAACCATGGTTGCGCTTCGTGATGGTCTGCGATGGTATACGCAGGGAGCCTGGATCCAGGGGCTCCCGATGCGGTTTCAGTGGTTCGGACTTCCACAGCAGGCTTTTACTGGCCTGTGCCTGGTTGCTGTGATCGTGCTGGTGTGCGCGACAGCTTTGGGACTGAGATATGTGCGTACAGGAAGGGCTATCATCGCGACCGGATCGAGTAAAGCGGCCGCTCGTGCTGCGGGTATCGATACGCAGCTGGTTATCTTCGGTGTATTCGTGGCGACAGGCGCGCTTTCCGGGCTGGCAGCCGTCTTGAACTCTGTGCGCTTCAATCAAATCCCCAGCAATTCCGGCCTTGGCCTAGAACTGAAGGTAATTGCGGCCGTCGCTGTCGGAGGAGCCACAATAACCGGCGGTTCCGCAACTATGACGGGTACGGTTCTGGGCGTCACCTTGCTGAGTTGTATCGGCCCCGCCCTCACCTTTCTCGGAATCAATGCCTACTGGGAGAAGGCAATTCAGGGAGCGATCATTCTGATTGCGGTCGCAGTAGACACCCTCCACATCTACCGTAAAGACAATGCACAGACACTTGCGGCTTAGGCCAAGACTCTCGGGAATTCAGTGGGCTCTCGTGGCTGCACTTCTGCTGGAAGGCGTTCTCTTCAGCATCCTGTCGCCTGCATTTCTTACTTGGGCGAACCTGATGGAGATTCTTCGCTTCAGTGTCGAGTTGGGGCTGCTGGCAGTCGCTCTTACGCCTGTGCTGATTACCGGAGGCATCGATCTTTCGGTGGGATCAACCATTGGCCTGGTGGCAGTCACATTTGGAATGACGTGGCAGAATCTGCACCTTCCGCTTCCAGCCGCGCTCGCGCTCGCACTGGCCGTTGGATGTTTGTGCGGTTTGATAAACGCGGCTCTGATCGCATACCTGAATCTTCCCTCACTGATCATCACGCTGGGAACGTACTCGCTCTATCGAGGAGCCGCTGAAGGTTTCACCCGGGCGTCTGTAAGTGTCACCGGATTCCCGGCGAGATTCCTATTCCTGGGGCAGGGATACATCTGGAGCATCCCTGTTCAGGTCTTCCTCTTCCTGTTTTTTATCCTCTTCTATGCCGTGCTTCTGCACTGCTCGAAGATCGGTCGAGCGCTCTACGCCATCGGTTTGAATGCCGAGGGCGCACGGTATGCAGGGATTCCGGTCAAACGCTATCTTGCGTTGGTCTACCTGCTATCCGGGGCCGTCTCCGGCATCGCGGCCATTATTTATGTCTCGCATCTCGGCCTCGCCAAGTCGGACCTTGGGACCGGCTTTGAGTTGCAGGCGATAACGGCGATCGTCATCGGCGGGACATCCGTCTTCGGGGGCCGAGGCGACCTCTTTGGAAGCGTACTCGGTCTCCTCTTTTTGTGCGTGCTGCAGAATGGGCTGCACCTGTTGGCGGCTCCTTCGGAGGCTACTGGCGTCCTGACAGGGCTGCTGCTGATTGGAGTGGTGGCGGTCGATCTACTCAACGATAGATTCCAGCGATTTTCTCAGTACTGGTCGATGAGAAAACGCCCTCTGGCCGTGGCGGTCGGGGCGGCCGTTGCTGTCATGGTTGTCGTTGTGGCTGGCTTGCTACATTCGTCGAGACGGAAAACTGACGCGGGAGCAGATCATCGAGCCGTAATCGCTGTTATGCCCAAGGCGAAAGGGGATCCATACTTCATCAGTGCTCGTGCGGGGGCGGAGGAAGCAGCGCGGCAGCTGGGCGTTGACCTGATATGGGATGGACCGACAAGCCTGGATGCATCAATGCAGAACGAGCTTGTTGAGAGCTGGATTACGCGTGGCGTCAATGCCATCGTGGTCGCCGTCGAGAACAAAGGCAGCATCTCCACCGTTCTGCGAAAAGCAAGAGAGCACCACATCGCTGTGCTTACCTGGGATGCCGATGCCGAGCGCAATGCGCGCGACTACTTCCTGAACCAGGCCACTCCAGAGGACATTGCGAACACGCTGGCGGATGAAGGAGCGCGTTTGTTGCACAATCGAGGAGAATTCGCGATCATCACCGGAGCGCTGAGCGCAGAGAACCAGAACGAATGGATTCGATTCATCAAAGCCAGGATGGCCGAAAAATATCCTGAGATGACACTGGCCACAGTGTTGCCAAGCGATGACGATCGCGATAAGGCGTTCTCTCAGACACAAAACATCATGAAGGTATATCCCGAGGTGAAACTGGTCATCGCCATCTCTGCTCCGGCCGTACCGGGTGCTGCCGAGGCTGTACAACAGTCGGGAGGCGGAGTGGACGTGATTGGGCTTTCACTGCCCAGCATATGCAGGCCCTACATCCACAATGGCGTAGTCCAGAGCATTGTGCTGTGGAACACAAGAGATCTGGGGTATCTCACAGTCTATGCGGGGTGGCTTGATTCACAGAAAGAGATAGCTCCGGACGCAACCGCAATCTCTGCAGGGAGGCTGGGAAAACTGGATGTTCGTGGAAGTCAGATTATTCTTGGCAAACCCATGATCATCAACAAGAGCAATATCGATCGTCTCAACTTCTAACACAGCTCAGGAGTGCTTTGGTGAAGTTGCCTGAATGGCTTCCTTGACTCTTTTTTCGTTATCGAGCACCTGCAACTGCACACTGAACTCCTTACTTTCTCCCGGCTCGAGGCTCTGAAGAGAGCCCTGGCTGCGCTCATGCTGCCTTCCACGCGTGTTGCAGTTTGCCGGTTCCAGTCCAAGAACGAAATGGTTGGCTGCCGTCATCTTCCAGTGATTGAATTTTGGCAGCGTACGCGAATCATAGGTCATCGCGACTCCGTAATCGGGCTCTTCCTGATCACTCACCAGAACTACCGTAGTTTTGCCGGAGCTTCCTCCGTCCATCTCGTGGAAGTAGACCTTTTCTCCAAGTCCCATCTCAGGAGAGTCGAAGAGGTTCCATTGATCCACAGTCGCTTGTGAAAAATCATCAATCGGCTCAACCTTCACAGAAGGTGCATAGATCTTTGACCGCGGGGTCAGTAAGGGAAAGCCGAAATTGAAGTGATAGAGAATCATCAGAGGTGTAGTGCGAACGCCTTGATTCTCCACCACATCATGGATCGCGATAGAAGCTGTGTTCAGCGAAGTTGTGATCGTACGATGTAGGACCAGATTGGGCCCATGCACGGAAGCTTCGCGGATCTTCCCTGAGATGCGGAAGGAGCAATCGTCCTGCTGCCAATCTTCGGTCCAGGACACACCTTCTGCCGGGGTATTGGAGATTGAACCATGCAGACCAAGCGCCTCGCCCTGATCGTTCGAAGGCGCGCCAGCCGTGGACAGGCCGCACGTTGTCAGAAGCCCTCCCGCAAATCCTTTGAGCCACTCAAGACTTCGATTCGAATAGTAGGCGGGGTGGACCATTCCCGTTGGAGAGTGCCAGCACAGAGAGCGGCCGCGAAAGCTGGCCTCATAGATATCCATGCCTTTATCCGGAACGACCCAGAACTCCAACCCTCGAGCGGTGCGAACACGGAGTGTGCCGGTGCCCTTTGCCTTTCCATCTGCATGGACAAAGTGAGAGATGCCCCCGATCTGTGACAGACGTCCGATGTGACTCAGCAGATCTTCACGGAACTTACCTTGGCGCATCTTGTCACTCTCCTCGCCGGCATTCTGGCAGACGGCACGCTCTTCGGGTACGTCAGCCCCGGACAACTCTATCCGATTCCGCGCCGCAGCGGTGCAGAGATCAAGGCAGTTTCTTCAACCAGATGTTGCGATGAGAGATCTTTACGTCGCCGCCCCCTTCGATCTCAAAAGCAAGAAGGCCCTTCGCCTTATAAAATTTCGGGTCGGTATCGACCAGAACTGCCATCACGTGACCATTCACGATGTGCGTCAGGGTGTGACCGTCAGCGATAATTTCAACCTGGTTCCACTCGCCCGGTTTGATGAATGCCTTCAGTTCATCTGAAGTTCCCAGTGTCGCCAGCAACTGAGGTTTCCTGTTGGGTTCGGTGGCGACCACCTGACCGCGCCACGCAATAATCCCGCGGGGACTGTCCTGCTCATACAACTGACCGGTGTAGCGGTTGTTGTAGTCGAAGTCCCCCTGATAGCCCGTCAAATTCCACTTGGCGTGCTTTTGCAGCAGTGCCTGATTGTTCTCAAATCTCTCTTTCTGTTGTGGAGTCATCTGGGCGAGCCGATCAGGTGGAATCTGATGCTGCTGTGGAGGCACACTTTCGCTGCGATACTGAATGCCTCCGTTTGCACCTGACCCTTCGAGCTTCATCTCCACCTTGAGCATGAAGTTGCCTACCTCTCCACCTCTCCAGATGACATTGGTGGTTCCAGAGGGATGGGCATCGCTTGAGACGCCGACGATGGAACCATCTTCTACATGCCACACATCAGAGGGACCGTCCCAGTTGTTGAGGGTCTGCCCGTCAAAGATCTGCGTCCACCCCTGGTGATCGTTGAAGTCGATCGGCTCGGGCTGCACAAAGCGGCTGCCACCCGCCGGAGGGGTAGCAGGCTTTTGAGCTGCTGCCGTTGAAAGGCCCGAAATCCCGAGGCAGGCGAGGGCCAGTATGGCAGGTGTGATGGAGCGCGATCCGGTGCTATTCGACATATGCTTCTCCTTGAAGGACGAGGTGGAGGTCATCAGGCGAGGGGAATCGACTCCCACTGTTTCGTCTTTGCTGACCTGAGAACAGCATCCGTGACGTAATCCACGGCGAGACCGTCCTTGAACGTTGGCGCTGCCTCGCGATTTTCGCCGACCGCAGTGAGGAAGTCCGCCACCTGGTGAATGAATGTATGTTCGTAACCGATCTGCAGTCCGGGAACCCACCAGTGCTTCATGTAAGGGTGGTCGCCGTCGGTGATGTGGATGCTCTTCCATCCTCGTAGACGGCTTTCATCGCGGTGGTCAAAGTATTCCAGACGGTGAAGATCGTGCAGGTCCCAGCGTGCCGAAGCTTGTTCCCCGTTAATTTCGAGCGTGAACAGCGCCTTGTGTCCGCGGGCATAACGGGTGGCTTCAAACATGGCCGTAGATCCATTCTGAAAGCGACCGATAAAGGAGCTTGCATCGTCGATCGTGACCGGCTGCATCGTATTCGTCAGGCTGTGTTTGCGCTCTTTGATGAAGGTCTCAGTCATGGCTGCGACCTCGGTGAGGGAGCCGTTCAGCCAGAGAGCCATATCGATATTGTGCGCTAAGAGATCTCCGGTAACGCCGCTGCCAGCCACCGATGAGTCCAGACGCCACAGGCCCTCTCCTCCTTGCGGAAGATCCTGAGAGATTGTCCAGTCCTGAAGAAACTGCGAGCGGTAATGGAAGATCCGGCCAAATCGTCCTTCAGCCAGGAGATCCTTCAGCAGCATGAGAGCCGGAACACGGCGGTAGTTATACCAGACCATGTTCGGACTCTTCGACGCTGCAACTGCGTCCGCCATCGCCTTGCCTTCCTCGGCTGTCCGTCCCAGAGGTTTCTCGCACAGGATCATCTTCCCAGCTTGGGAGGCAGCGATCGCGATCTCAGCATGCGTATCGTTGGGGCTTGCGATATCGATCAGGTCGATGTCACTTCGCTGCACGAGGGCACGCCAGTCCGTCTCAATGGACTGATAGCCCCAGTTTTCGGCGAAGCCCTTTGCGCGATCCGCATTCCGTGCGCAGACGGCTTTAAGTACAGGCTGATAGGGAAGGTCGAAGAATCTCGGAGCCTGAAGATAAGCGTTCGAATGAGTTCGGCCCATGAAACCATATCCAACGAGGCCTACATTAAGGGTCTTCTTTGCCATGAAATTAGTCCCACCCGTGCGCATTACGAACAGCGATCAACGTCTTCAACACTTCGCGCCAGGTGTCGGGAGACGTCATCGTCTTGTTGGAGAACATGCAACCGTCCCAACAGATATGCTGAAAGGCACGCGTTGGGTTCCCGTTCTTATCTCGCATCCAGAGGCCAGCCACTTTGACGATGTCCATCTTGCCGTTCGGATCGTTGGCTGGACAATGGCGGCCAGTCTTGTCATGCGAACCGCTGCCGTGAACCGTGCCATCGTTCTGGGCAACGTGGAAATCGATCGTCCAGGGGCGAAGAGCGTCAGTCAGTTTCGTCAGGGCTGCCATGAGAACATCCTGATTAGACCAGTCGAAGTTTTCGGGCAGGAGGCGATCTTCCGGCGCGTTATAGCCCAGCGTGTAGAGCAGGGAGTGGGCCATGTCGGCCTGAAACCCAACCGTCTGCGGGCGATCGACCGTCTCAAGAAGCTCGACCATATGCTTCCAGCCATGCATTCCGCCCCAGCAGATCTCGCCTTCGGCCGCTAGACGCTCGCCGTATCCTTCAGCCACATTTGCAGCTTCGCGGAAGGTTTCGGCGATCTTTTTGGTGTTTCCTTTAGGATCTTTCGCCCACTCCACAGGGCTCGTCGCGGAATCGATCCGGATGACGCCGTAGTGGCGAACGCCAAGATCACGGAAGGTCTTCGCCATCTCGCAGGTCTTTCGTACCTGCGTGATGAAGCTATCTCGTTCCGACTGCGATCCCATAGCGGAGCCGCCTCCCGTAGGAGGCCAGACGGGAGCCACCAGAGAACCAACGACGAGATTACGCGCCGCGATGCGATCTGCGGTTCGCTGCAGATCCTCCTTCGTGGAGTCGATGTCGATGTGAGGGAGAGAGGCGAAGAGATCGACACCATCGAACCTCAGTCCATCGACCTCGGCAGAGGCCGTCAGATCGAGCATGGTCTCAAGGTCGATGGGCGGTTCGGAGTCGGGCCCCTTGCCCACAAGACCGGGCCACATCGCATTATGAATTGCAGGCTTTGTGTTCTGCATGCTGGTATCCATAGAGATTCCTTACTTCTTCACCAGGGATGCGGCATCAGGATTTGCCGGTCCAAAGTGCTTGAGCATGACCAGAGGATCGGAGGAGCTGTGATTTTCGATCACGATTCCCTCTCGGGCCACAGCGGCTGTTACGAAGAACTCATCTTCTGTCATCTGACCAAAGCGGATCATCGATGGCGTCGATGCGGTCTGATTACCCAGGCGCCCGTGGCCCTGGGTGACGATAACGCCGTAAGCTTCACTGTCCTTGATCGTAACCGCCTGTCGCGGCAGAACCGTCAACTCCTTGGCAGAGTAGAAGGGTGTCCCATAGGTGACCCAGACCTCGCGATATCCCTGCTCCTTCATCTCTTCCTCAGACCTGACTGCCTTGGGGAAGGTCTTATTGGACTTCGCGAATTCGGGATTAACGTTGGCATCCCAATCCAGCATGCTGATCAGGTAATCGATGTCCTTGTTGAACTCCGATTTCACATCCTTGGTCAACAGCTCCCAATCCACGATGCGGCCTTCCACCTCCGACTGGAACATGGCGAAGACGTCGCTGTTTACCTGAGGCTCGTAAGTCACGAGCGAACCCGGGGCGTGGAGGATTCCAGGATTGATCTGCCAGCCTTCGCCGGGTATAAGCCGATAGGCCCGAGCGTAGGCAAGGATGCCATTGTCACCCTGGTGCCACTTCTCCAGGCATCGACGAATGTCGTCCTTGGTTGTTCCAGGCTCCAACCCCATGTAGGTATGGGGGAAGTTGTTGTGAATCTGATTGTACTGAGGTGGGAAGTAGTAGGCCTCAGGCTTGCCCTTCTGGCCTACGAGGCTGGCAAACTCTTCGGTCTGATGCATGTGATGGGGGATCGGCCCCATGTTGTCGAAGAACTTGCACAACAGATTCCACCCGCCTTCACGTTCCATTACATCGGCGCCGAGCAGGAGGTCTCCTGCCGCTTCAACCGCCTCCTTAAGAAGGAACTTCTCCCCTTGCTCAGGATTGACGTAGCTCAGGCCCTCGTCCGGAAGCGTGTGTGGTCCATTGGAAGCCTTCGTTGTCGAGGAGAACCAACGCTCGTTGATTCCGCCTCGATGACCCCCAAAGGCGTAGAGGTCGTCGGGATGAAGCTTCAAACGGCGACCTGGAATCATAAAGGATCGGGGTACCCAACATGGAGCCAGCTTTAAAACTCCACCAGATGCATTGACTACTTCTTCTACGCGGGCTCGATTTACCATCTCAGACGCTTCCTTATCTTTAAACTTTTGCCTGTCATGCGGACATGAGTGGGGCCATACCGCAGCTTCGATCTAGTGCTCCATCCCAATTCCAAAGGAGTAGAGCGTGTTGTCGTGAGTGACAAAGAACGCATGGCCGTCTCCCACCGCCACACCGGCCATATGAGCATAGGTTTTCACATCGTCACCGCTCGAATAAAGCTCTTTACCCGTGGCTGCGTCGAGCACATACAAGACAGCATGATTGGAGGCGTCGCCCTGCGAAAGCGCGATGACGAGACCGTTGGCAACGACCGGAGGCGCAGGATTGACGAGATCCCGCGATGACCACGCCGGCGCCAGAGTCATCTTGCCTGCAGTGCTCTCCAGCTTGAAAGCTACGATGCTTCCGTGGGGCGCTGCTCCGTTACCATCCGGAAACTTCGCGGAGGAACTGAGCGGGCCGGGGACGGAAGCCAGCACCCAGGTCACGCCGGAATCCTGCCAGCTCGCAAGCGCAGCGATGGTGTCTTCCTTCGCCTCAGATAAAGAAGACGTGGAGGCGAGAGGCGTCTTGTGATCAGAGCCGCCAAGTGAGGCTGCATCCAGCAGAACATAGCTTCCATCCTTGCCGGGAGCAACCAGAAGATTCTTGCCATCCTGCATGAAAGCAACAGGGGTGACATTCTGCAAACGATCTGCACCCTCCGGGGTGTACCAGTCTTTCACCTTCGCATCCGGGCCAAGCGCTACGACACTGTTGGCGTGAACATCTCCGCTCTGCCCCGATGCTCCGGGACCTGTGACGACGTAGGCAGTATTCTCAGCGATGGTCGGGCCCATCGCGACAAGGGGAGGAACCGACCCTGTCTTGTAACCTGCAACCGGATACTCCGCGTTGCTCATATCGACTGCCCAGACCGCATTTTCGGCACCCGCGCATCCGGACCGGGTCGCCGTATACATCGTCTTCCCGTCGAGAGCGAGACCCAGGGGGATACCTGCAGCTCCGGGAAGAAACTTCACGGGCGGCGCAAAATCAGCCCCTGTAGCGATCACCTGCTCATGAAGATATCCATCACTGGTGAGAACGAAGATACCTTTGAGACCGAAGCCTCCTCCTCCAGGAGAGATACCGACTCGTCGTTCGGACACCTTCATGGGAGGCTGCGGTTTAGGTGGCGGAGAACCTGCCGGCCGCCGGGCACGAAAGTTGATTACCAGCGGCGCTTCGGCAACGGCGCTCAGATTGGAAGGACCGCAGGGAGAAGAAGCACTATCGTAATGCTTCGTCCAGAGCACAGTTCCCAGTTCCGAATCGACAGCATACAGATTCTCGCTGTCCGCCCAAAGGGCAAAATCCTTGAAGCCTTTTGCATTGATCAGGCGCGGAACTAGTAACGGTTCGCTATAGGCAGGCGAATCCTTTGTCGGCGCAGTTCCAAGCTGAATCTTCCAAAGGAACTTGAACTTTCCCGAAAGGTTCTCTTTGGACATGATGGTCTCGGCTTTTTGCCAGCCATTGTGTTCCATATTATTTCGTGGAGAAGTCCAGTTTCCGATCGCCTGCCCTGTAACGGGCGTCAAACAGACGAATGCCGCGGCGAACGAAAATCCAATTGTGAGACCAAACCATTTCTTCATCTGAAGACGTCCTCGATTCGTTTCCTGTGTCCACGTTATTTAATGCCGAAGCAGTAGACGGTTCCATCGAAGGTTCCGAACAGAATGCGGCCTCCAGCGACCGAAAGACCGGCCTGATGAAGAAATGACGCTATCTGATCTCCGCTGGAGTAGAGCTGTTTGCCGGTCTTCGCATCGAGCACATACAGCTTTGCGGGTATGGACCGCTTGATCCGATCTTCTGCCGAGTAGAGACCGCCCTCAACTTCGTTGGTCTGGCCCGTGTACTCCCCGCCAGCCAGTACAAATACCAGGCCATTGGCGACGACCGGAGGCTCCGCAGTCATCATGTCCGCCGACTGCCATGCATTCGACAGCACGGTCTTTCCATCCTTGTCTTCTACCTTGAAGGCGAGGATTCCGCCATTGGGCGTATCTCCGTAGTTGATCGGAAACTTAACGGTCGTAGGACCTCCATTGGGAGCCAGGACCCACTGCGTCCCTTCGTTGTCCTTCCATGCGGCGAAGCTTCCCCAGGTCCCTTCCGTTTGGAAGTTGACGTCCGCGTTAGCAATCAACTCAGATCGAAACAACGGGGTCTGGTGATCCGCGCCTCCGATCGATCTGCTGTCCAGCATGTAGAAGCGTCCCTCTTTACCTCCCCCTACAAGCAGGTCGCGGCCCTTGTAAGGAAAGACCACCGGAGTGGTATTCATGTCGAGATCGCGCTTGCTCAGCCATTCATAGTTCGATGGGGTGAAGTAGTCCTTGAGCTTGAGTGTGTCGTTGGAAAAGGTGTACGCCTGAAAACTGGTCGAGAGCAGCCCCGCCTTGGCGTCATAGGGATGATCACCCGATTCGAAGTAGATAGTCCCGTCGGTGCCGATGGCCGGTCCTGCCGTCCCCCAGAGTCCACCCTGTGGGGGCGACGACAGAGTTACTTTCTTGGTGACGGTGTTGTAGGCGTAAAGCACGTTAGGAACACCACCGCAGCCCTGGCCAGTGATGGTATAAACCACCCCATTCACCAGATTGAGACCATAAGGCTTGCCATAGACGTTCGGCAGCATCTGTACCGGCGCTTCTTTTTCGTCACCGGTCGCTGGATCCATGAGGTGCAGATAGCCATCAGTGGTGATGACGTACAGGACGCGTTCCTTCGCTCCGGCAGGCGTAATCACCGGTGTGGCACTGAGTGCATTAGTGCAGATAAAGCCGCGGCCTTCCCCAGCTTCCTGCGGCTGACTCGAAAGCCACTTCAGTTTCTTCTGCCATACCGGCGTCCCAGTATCTGCATCGATGACGTAAACGTCGTCCGAACTACCGGCGAAGATCGCTATCGTCTTTGTCCCTTTGTCGGTCTTCACGCCTGAGGCGATGAGCGGCTCACGGAAAGACTGCATACCCATGGTCTTGTTGTCGGTCTTGTACTTCCAGAGCAGTTGAATCTTTCCAGCGTTCTGAGCCGTAATCCTGTTCTCATGCCGCTGCCAGGCATCCCGCTGCGGGTTATAGCTGCTTGTCGTCCACTCCGGTGAACTCTTGGACTGGCCCAAGGCAGACCCGGTAAGTCCAAGGCCGAGAGCCCCTGCGAAGAATAGAACGGCCATACGCGTCGGGAGAGAAGATCCTGACAGTTTCCGTACCTTCATGAATGTCATCCTCGTGGAATCGGGCGTCGCAGTCTCCATAGAGCCGTTCCCGCGAAGTATAGGAAGATGTTGATCTTTGCGGGTACAAGAAGAATTTATGAGACGTCTCATTTCGCAAGCATCCTATCCATGCCGCTGTAAAGCTGTCAACCTTTAATGCCATCGCAGTTAAGAATATTGGCGTGCGAGGTCTTACCTCCCGGTCGTCTGGGGAGTCAATTTAAACAATGCAGTCTCCCGGCCCATGCCAAAGTCGAAGTTACCGGGGTCGCCTGCAAACTCGAGTCATACCAGCTAATCTGAAAAGGTCTATGACTCTGCAGGCCGCGTTGACTCGAATCAGGATCTCGACTCGGTGTACATCCATTCTTCCTGCATCGCGACTGAGACGCTGCTTGCTGTATGTAGCTCTCGTCATTCCATCCCTGTGGATGGCGGGTTGCAACTCGGTCATACCGGATAAGCCAATCGGTATTCCTGTTCACATCAAACCGCTGCTTGGGCTTCCCCCGGTCCCGATCCCTAAAGACAATCCTCCGACGGCTGAGACAATAGCGCTGGGACGGCGTTTGTTCTATGACCAGCGGCTCTCGAAAGACAACACTCTTGCGTGTGCAAGCTGCCACAATCCTCAGTTCGACTTCACCGATGGTCTGCAGTTCTCAAAGGGAGTCGCAGGACATCTCGGAGTGCGGAATGCACCGACGATACTGAATGTGGCCTATCAGCCATTTCAGTTCTGGGATGGCCGAGCCCTAAACCTGGAAGATCAGGCGGCCAGCCCGATGATCAATCCGATCGAGATGAACCAGGCACATGACGTATCGGTATCCAAACTGCGCAAGGATCGGGTATATAACGCCATGTTCCGGGCTGCCTACGGGAGCGAAGACGTCACTCTCAGACGTATCGAGAAGGCGCTGGCCAGCTTCGAACGAACAGTTCTCACCGGCAACTCAGCGTTCGACCGATTCCAGTATGGTGGAGATAAGCAGGCACTCACACCCCAGCAGGTGAGAGGATTTGCGCTGTTCATCAACCCGGTTAAGGGCAACTGCGCGGCCTGCCACACCATCAACGCTCAGTATGCCCTGTTTACCGATGGCAAGTTCCATAATCTGGGAGAGGGCGTCGGAGAGGATGGAGCGACCTTCAAGGACACCGGGCGTTACCATGAGACAAAGGTCGAATCTGACCGCGGAGCATTCAAGACTCCGACCCTGCGGAACATCGCAAAGACTGCTCCCTACATGCATGATGGTAGCCTTCGAACACTGAAAGAAGTTGTCGATTTCTACGCTGGCGGCGGCAACTCCAACCCGAATCTCGATAAAGAGATCAAATCGATCCACCTTACTGGGGAGGATCGTGCAGATCTGGTAGCGTTTCTCAACTCGCTTACGGGAGATATCTCCCCCAACGTTGGGCCTCCCGGCGGTCAGTAGGTAAGGACTATGACATCAAACTTTCGAAGGCTCTCGACGCTCTTCCTTGGAACGGCAGTTCTGATGACGGGCTGCTCCCGAAAGCAGGAGCAGGCACCGGCAGCAGCTGCCCCAAAGCCAGCGACTCCGGTCTTCTTCAAAGTAGACTCTGCGACCGCCGGTTCGATCAGCGGAACGGTTCGCTATAAAGGGAAGCTTCCACCACGGAAACTGATCGACATGAGCGAAGACCCGGCCTGCGTCGCGGCGCACCATGCAAAGGCCTATGACGAATCTATCCTGGTGGAACACGGGGGAGGCCTCGCAAACGCCTTTGTATATATCAGCAAGGGTCTTGAAGGAAAAAACTTTGCTCCGCCCGCTGAAGTTGCGGTCATCGATCAAAAGGGATGCTGGTTCCATCCTCGCGTGCTGGGGGTTCAGGTAGATCAGCCTGTCGAAGTAACCAATTCTGATCCAGTCACACACAATATTCACCCGATGGCAGAGGTGAATCGCGCCTGGAATCACAGTCAGGGCCCCGGTGATCCACCGTTGCATCGCAAATTCACCAAGCCAGAGATCATGATCCCTGTGAAGTGTAATATCCATGGGTGGATGCATGCGTACATCGGCGTACTGGATCATCCCTACTTCGCCGTCACCAAAGAGGATGGCAGCTTCAGCATTCCCAATCTTCCTCCGGGAACCTACACCCTCACGGTGTGGCAGGAGAAGCTTGGTACCCAGCAGCAACAGATCACCGTCAGCCCACAGCAAAAAGCTGCCGCAGATTTTACCTACAAGGGGAAGTAAGTAATGCGCAAAAAATTGAGCTTTGCACTTCTGCTGGGCTGTACGCTTTCACTGGTCGCCTGCAAGTCCCAGAGCGGAGAGAAAACAGTCGCCCAAAAACAGGCTGCACCGCCTGAATCCGGAGCTCCCAAGATCTATGTCACAGACGAGGTCTCCGGCGATCTGAGCGTGATCGACAGCGGGAATGGAAATCTCCTTGCGACCATTCACCTGGGTAAGCGTCCTCGCGGCATTCACGCGAGTCCTGACGGCAAGATGCTCTACGTGGCGCTGAGCGGGACCCCGATCGCAGGACCCGACGTTGATGAGAGCACATTGCCTCCCCCCGATAAAAGCGCCGACGGAATCGGCATCTTCGACGTAGCCCAGCGGAAGCTGGTGAAGATAATTCCGGGAGGATCTGATCCGGAAAATTTCGACATCAGCAAAGATGGGAAGCAGCTTTATATCTCCAATGAAGATATCTCGGCGGTGAGTATCATCGATATCGCCTCAGGTGCTGTGGCCAAGACGCTCAAAATCGGAGCTCAGCCGGAAGGCGTCAAGACAACACCCGATGGAAAGCAGGTCTACGTAACCTCAGAGGAGACCAGCGAGATCTCAGTGCTGGATCCTGCGGCAGGAAAGATTGTCGCCACATTCAAGGTGGGTCATCGGCCACGCTCTGTCGCGTTTATGCCAGACGGGAAGCACGCCTACATCAATGCAGAGAACGATGGAACTGTCGTACTGGTCGATACAAAGCTCCATAAGGTCGTAAAAACAATCCAGCTTGGCAAACCGGGCATCATCAAACCGATGGGAGTGCTGCTCTCTCCTGACGGGAAACGGCTTTACGTAAGTACCGGCCGCGGTCGCATGGTCTTCTCCGTCGATACGGAGACGAATAAGGTTCTAGGATCTGTCGAGGTAGGGCGCCGCCCATGGGGAATCGCGCTCTCTCCGGATGGGAAGACCCTCTATTCTGCCAATGGGCCCTCGAACGACGTGTCTGCGGTGGACGTAGCTACCAATATTGTCACAAAGAAGTTCAAGGCCGGCGAAGGACCATGGGGGATCATCGTTCTACCGTAGTGACACGGTTCAACGGCTTAGAAATATTTCTGGTAAGCGGCGATCCAGTCGGTTGCGATGTCGCTCTGTGCTTCTGTGAGGCTCACCTTTCCTTCGCATACCAAGCGGGAGAGGTGACGCTCCAGAGCATCTTTTGCTTCGGCATTCCAGACAGCATCTTTGTAGGATTGGGGCCAGAGGTTTCTGACATCGTCGGTACCTCCGAGCTGAGGACTGATCAGGTAGTCGACCTGGAAGTCTTTGGCCGCGCGCCGGTGAGAGATGCCATACTCGCGGAAGACGGCTTCCTGTAGCTGCGGAGAGACTGCGGGATCGGGGTCGCTGTCGGCTGAGGCGCAGATCTCCTCCAGATTCACCGGACGAGTCATTCCCGGAGTCAGGGCGCGAATCGGTAGTGACGGCGCAGGCTTCACATCAGAGCGATCCGCGTAGGGAAAGATAAAGAATAAGGCTGCGACCGTCAGAAAGCCCAAAGCTCCATAGGCATAAGCTGGATTGAATTTCTCCGTGGTCCATGAGGAGAACCGACTGCGCAAAGACTTATTGTCAGAACTCGCCTGATCCAGCTTCATGCGGAGCGAACGATGAGATTCCGTCGACCGGACTGTGGCGTGAGAGGTTGAAACCACCCCCTTCACCTCTTCGGCCACTGCTGCGATCTCTGCCATCTCTGTACGGCACAGTTCACATGCTTCTAGATGTGCGCCGGTTATGGCGGTCTCCTCGGCACTCATCTCCTCGTCCAGAAAACGGATGAGATCTACTTCCGACAGATGACTGGCGATCACGCGCACGGTCCACCTCCTCCGCTCCTTTGCAGCCGATGGAACGATCGCGCGAGGGTGTTGGCGACTCCGCCCAGGGAGATGCCGAGAATCCGCGCGATCTCGCGGTACTTCAGACCCTCGGCCCGAAGTTGGACGCACAGGCGATCGACTTCGGGCAACGCCTGGAAGGTCCGGCGAAGGGTTCGCTGTCTCTCGTTGAAGATCAACTCTTCCTCCGGGTTCAGCTCTCCCGTCCAGCGTTCCGACGCGCCCTCCTCGATGCAGTCCTCAAGTCGGTATCGAATCCTCTTCTTCAGTGCGAGATTATGCGTCACTCGAAAGACCCAGCCGGGAAGGTTGACACGCGATCGCTCAGCCTGAAGATGACGGAAGAGCGCGAGGAATACCTCCTGAATAACATCTTCTGCATCGTGCGCCTTCAGTCCCATCGAAACGGCATAGCGGAGAAGACGAGGTCGAAACTGGTCGTGGAGATGAAGAACCTCCTCTTCAAGGGAGGGTATCTCCGCAGCACATTCCACCCTGCGCAGGAGAGGAGATTCGACGCTTTCGCTAGAGCTTATCGACATTGCCAGACTCTGAAACACCCAACGGCCAAATGCTATGGAGACGCCCCGATGGCTGTCAAACCGGTGGTTGTGTGGAGCATCCGTGATTTTTATGAAGAAAGTCTGAACAAAAGGACTGCACCGGGAATATTCGCTTTAGAGGGCTGCCGCTATGTTTGGGTGATGCAGGCTCATCAAACACGACTCCTGAAGGTGATATGGTTCTGCGTTCACTGATCTGCCTGATTCTGCTGCTTGACCTCTCTGCCTATGGGCAGGGCACCTCGAACTCCACAACACGGCAGGATCACGGTGAGCTACGAGCCCAGATTACCGATCCCTCCGGAGTGGCCCTGAGGGCACGGTGCGTTCTCGCCGGCCTGACAAACTCGGTGAACATCTCCACTCAGACAAATGCACAGGGAGTGTGGATCGCCCACGATCTTCCCTTCGGCAGATATCGGCTGGAGGTTTCGCGCAATGGATTTGATACGCATAAGACGGAACTGGAGATCAACAGCTCTACACCGGTGGTGCGGGAGATTTCATTGCAGCTGCAAAGTGTCTCCACTGCTGTCTCCGTAGTCACTCCTACCCCTATCGGCAGTGAGGGCATCTCCATCGAATTGGCCCCGGTGCCGGTGCAGGCCCTTAGCTCTGACGATCTTCGAAACTCGAATGCCATCGATGTAACCGATGCCATGAATAAGCGGCTCAATGGGGTTTATGTAAACGAGAATGCGAGCAATCCCTTCGAGCCCGACATCAACTATCGCGGCTACACTGCATCTCCTCTTCTTGGCACGCCACAGGGCTTATCAATCTACCTGGACGGCGTAAGGCAGAATCAGCCGTTCGGTGATGTGGTTTCGTGGGATCTAATTCCGAAGGCAGCCATTCAGGATATGGAACTGATTCCCGGTTCCAACCCATTGTTCGGCCTGAACACGCTGGGAGGCGCCATCGCCATCAGAACCAAGGATGGATCCAGCAACCGGGGCTTGACGGTGCAGTCGATCGGAGGGAACTTCGGCCGACGATCCGTAGAAGGAGAGTACGGCGGATCGAACGGCAGATCTCTCGACTGGTTTGCCGCGGGAAACTACTTTCGTGAAGACGGGTGGCGGCGGGCTTCTCCATCCGAAGTGCGGCAATCGTTTGCAAAGCTACGCTGGAATCGCGAAAAGACCAGCATCAGTCTCGCCGGGGCCTACGCTATCAACTGGCTCACCGGGAACGGACTCCAGGACTTCCGCTTTCTCGAAAAGGATTACTCCGGCGTCTACTCGATCCCCGACACCACGTGGGATCATTCTCCGACACTCACTCTCAACGCAAATCACCAGATCAGCGATCACTGGTCCACCTCCGGAAATCTGTACTTTCGCCATGTCCGCACGGACACCACTAACGGTGACATCAACGACGACACCTTTGATCAGTCGCTTTATAACCTCAGCAGCGCTGATGTCGCTGCACTTCAGGCGGCCGGATACAGCGGCTTCCCCATCTCGGGCAATTCCACGACAGAGCCTTTCCCCTACTGGAAGTGCATCGCCCGGGCTCTGAGAAAAGACGAACCGTCCGAAAGCTGCACAGGCATCTTCACCAATACACGCACCCAGCAGAATAACTACGGCCTGTCCGGGCTTGTCTCGTGGCGGACGACACACAATCTGTTTTCCGCCGGCGCCGGATGGGACCATAGCGGCCTGAGCTATCAACAGGCTTCGCAGTTCGGGTATCTCAATTTGGATGGCATCAGCATCACCCCCGTGGACGCTTTTGCCGATGGCTCGACGGACGCAGATGGTGATCCTGTCGATACGAGGGTGCAACTCCACGGAACCATCAACACGCCCAGCTTCTATCTGACCAACACCTACCAGAGGGGGCGATGGTCTCTTACGGCCTCAGGCCGCTATAACCGCACGACCGTCGACAACCTCGACCGCCTTCCTGCCGATACACCCGCACGCGGATCTCTTACTGGCACACATGTCTTCCAGCGCTTCAATCCCGCTGTAGGAGGCACGTGGCGCGCCTCATCGCGGCTCAGCATCTATGCCGACTACAGCGAAGCCAGCCGCGCTCCGACCTCTATTGAGCTCGGTTGTGCGAACCCTGACTTTCCCTGCAATCTACCAAACGCTCTCGTTGACGACCCACCACTCGAGCAGGTCGTCAGCCGAACTGTTGAGGTTGGGGTTCGCAGTCCCGCCCAGGACAGGCTCTCCTGGAGCGCCGGTTATTTCTTCGGCCAGAACTCGAATGACCTGCTGTTCGCTGCATCCGAACAGACAGGTTTTGGGTATTTCCTGAATTTCGGCAAAACAAGAAGACAGGGTATAGAACTCGACTTACGTGGGCAGCTTTCCCACCTGACGATCGGCAGCGGATACACCTTTCTGGATGCAACCTACCAATCTCCGCAGACGGTAAACGGCGGAAGTAACAGCTCCAACGAAAGCAGCCAGCGGGGCGTCCCAGGTATTAATGGAGACATCTCCATCTCCCCCGGAGATCGCATTCCCCAGACACCACGACATATCCTCAAGGTATTTGCCGACTACAAGCCGACCTCGAAACTGTTGGTGGATTTCAACGTGATCGCGTCTTCCGGCTCGTTCGCGCGCGGCAATGAAGACAATCAACACCGTCCAGATGGAGTCTATTATCTTGGCGCGGGAAGCACGTCTCCTTACGGGGTCGCAAACCTCGGAGCACACTACACCCTCAGCTCGCACTTCGAAGCTCTTCTTCAGATTAACAATCTGCTCGATACGCACTACTCTACAGCTGCGCAACTCGGGACGACGCCCTATGACAACAACGGACATTTCATCCCTCGCCCTTTCCCTCCGGTTCAACAGGATGGCGACACCAGTTACCCCCTCCGCAATTCGACCTTTCTGGCTCCGGGAGCGCCCTTCACTGTCTTCGGTGGAATTCGCGTGACCCTGTCAAAGAAATAGTCCGCATTGGACGATTCATAACCGCCTCAGTCAAAGAGCGAGGACCTGCTTTGCGTCTCAGCGTCCTGGAAGTTGCTCAGTCCGACTCCCACTAGGCGAAACTTCTGACTGGCACGAATCTCCACGCGGTTACGAAGAGCGAGAGCAGTGGCCGCAAGTTCCTCAGCAGAGGCTAGTGGCACCGCAGGCGTGTGGCTACGCGTTAGGATGTTGAACTCACTCGTCTTCAGCTTCAACACCACCGTTCGTGCAACGCGCCCATCCCGGCGCGAAGCATTCCAAACCTTCTCCGCAAGCCGCCGAATTATGTCCTCCGTGCCATCCAACGTCAGGTCGGTTTCGAAGGTATCTTCTGCGGAGATCGACTTGGTGGGTCTGTCCGGAACGACTCTGCTGTGGTCGATGCCGCGAGCAAGCTCGTACAGGCGCATTCCATACCGACCGAACAGGCCATGGAGATCAGGCTGGCTGAGGTTCCGCAGATCGCCGACAGCCGAAATTCCAAGCTGCTTCAGGCGATCTTCCATCACCTTCCCTACCCCGGGAATCCTCCCCACCGGTAGCGGTAGCAGAAATGCCTCTACCTCGTGAGGCTGGATCACAAACAGCCCATCTGGTTTGCGCCAGTCCGATGCGATCTTCGCGAGGAACTTATTAGGGGCGACCCCGGCTGAGGCAGTCAAATTAAGCTCTTCTCGGATCTGCTGACGAATGATCCTGGCAACCCGAGTCGCCGTCGGCAATCCCATCTTGTTGCTGGTCACATCGAGATAGGCTTCGTCGAGGGAGAGCGGCTCGATCAGGTCGGTATGGCGCCGAAAGATCTCTCGTACCGATTGCGAGACAGCCTTATATCGGGGAAAGTCAGGAGGAATAAAGATGGCATGCGGGCAAAGGCGTTCGGCATGGACCGCAGCCATCGCGGAACGCACTCCGAAGCGCCGAGCCTCGTAGGACGCCGCGCACACCACGGAGCGTTTGCCACGCCAGGCGACGACCACGGGCTTACCGCGTAGCGACGCATCATCGCGCTGCTCTACCGAAGCATAAAAGGCGTCCATGTCGACGTGAACGATCTTGCGGGGTCCCGGTAATCCCGTACTCGTCGGATCGAGACCGTCAGTCATCATCAGTATGTAGTCTAGGACCCTTTTGATTTTAAGCGAATAAAGGGCGAAAATATAGTGCAATGAAGCGATCAGGCACCGCCGACCTTCCCCTGCATGGTGGCCGAGTTCCTGCCTGGCTCGCAGCACGCATGACGGAGCTTGGCGGAGCGATCACGGAGAGCATCGTTCTCGACTACGGTCCGGCGGAGTTCCTGATTCGTCTCAGCGACCCATTCTGGTTTCAAGCCTTCGGTTCAGTCATGGGGATGGACTGGCACTCCTCCGGAATTACTACTTCCGTCATGGGAGCACTGAAACGCAGTCTGAATACTCGCTTTAATGATCTGGGCCTTTTCGTCTGCGGGGGGCGAGGACGGCACTCCACCCGCACTCCTGAAGAGCTTCGGAGCCTCTCCCTGAACACGGGGCTGGATGGTGACTCCCTCGCCCGCACCAGCCGGCTGACCGCACGGGTCGACAACAACGCCATCAAGGATGGCTTTCAGCTTTACCTCCACAGCTTCGTAGTCACACGAACCGGCGATTGGGCGGTGATCCAGCAGGGGATGAATTCCGACAACAGGACAGCACGCCGTTATCACTGGCATTCCGCATCGGTCCGCGACTTTGTCTCCGACCCTCATACCGCCATCGTTGGAAGATCGCAGGGAACGATTCTGAATCTGGCCGACAGCCGCGCTACTCGCGCACGCGAAGCCATTCTCTCCGTCTCCAGGGAGCCGGTGGATAGATCGTTACAAGAGGCACGCAAGCTGGTTATGCCGGCGCATCACGATGTTCGAGCAGAAAACATCGATCTGAAGCGGCTGGGCGCTGTTCTGGCAGTCGCGCATGAGCAGGAACTCCGGGATTTCGTCTCTCTCCTTCTCGTGGAGGGTCTCGGACCGAGAACACTGCAGTCTCTTGCCCTCATTGCCGAGGTGGTACACGGCGCGCCTAGCCGATTCTCCGATCCTGCTCGCTTTTCGTTCGCACACGGAGGCAAAGACGGGCACCCGTTCCCGGTCCCGCTAAAGACCTACGACGAATCCCTGGGTATTCTGCGACGATCTTTGACCGCCGCTCGCGTGGGAGACACAACGAAACTGGACGCCTTCAAACGCCTTGACCGCCTGACGCGACAGGTCGAACAAGATCGTGAGCCTCTGGCTGACTTCACTGAGGCTCTGGCGCACGAAAGAACGATCTCTGCATCCCATGGCGGGAGGACGGTCTTCGACGACCAACGCGCAAAATCTCCCTCGAATCGAAAGGCACAGCTCGATCTTTTTTCTGATTAGCCGCGGGCAGCACGTAGTTTCTTCGGCCGGAACCTCCTCCACCGAAGTCCGAAGGCGCCAAAATTCCAAGTTGCCTTACTTTTTTCTTGAACACGAACATAGCCCGTCGTATAACAGCCTGACGCAGACAACTAAAGCACACCGGAGCAGAGACAGCTTCTCCGATTGGTGAGCCTGCGCGTAAGAGGCTGAATGATTTGGAACCTTAATTTTCTGCTGCGCAAATCGAACTCCAGGTTTGTCCTTTTCTGTTGTCTGCTTTCACCATTGTCGGCTCGCGCGAAGGAAAGCGTCCCGGAGTGGGTCAAGGCCGCTGCGACTCAGGTCCTTCCCGCCTATCCGCCCGACACGAAGGCAGTGGTACTGCTCGACGACACGACCTACACCGTCAATCTGGACGGTACAGCAATCGAGCACTCACGTACTGTAATCAAGATTCTTCGTCCACAAGGAAGAGATCAGGGGCTGGTTTTTGTTCCCTTCGACAAGGACAGGAAGATCCTTTCGATGCACGTATGGAGTATCGGCCCTAGCGGTCAGGAATACGCTCTTAACGACAAAGAAATGGTCGAGTTGGGGTATCCGGGACAGGGAAACCTGTACGAGGATGAGCGCATTCGCGCAGCCAGACCTCCCGGTCGCGATCCGGGTGGCGTAGTCGCCTATGAGTACGAGCAGCGCATGTTGCCTTACATTGCCGAAAAGACGTGGTTCTTTCAGGACTCCAGCCCCAGACTTCATCAGAGCTTCACGCTTGAGCTTCCCGCTGGCTTCAGCTACACCACCGTGTGGACCCATCACTCCAAGATTCAGGAGTCCGACCCGGAAGATCGCCGACGATGGCGTTGGGAGATCAATAACACTCCTGCCATCGATCTGGAACAGGTTCTTCATCGTCCGTCAGCACTCTCACTTGCAGGAAGAATGACAGTCAGGTTCGGCCCTTCGTCTGCGGTCCCAAAAGATGGCTGGCAAGGAATCGGAGAGTGGTATGAAGGCCTCTCGCACGATCGCCTGACAGCAATCCCGGAGATGGTAACCAAGGCCAGGGAACTTACGGCGGGCAAGACAGACTTCTACGATAAGACTGAGGCAATCGCCGAGTTTGTTCAGAAGGACGTTCGCTATTTCGCCATCGAGATGGGAATTGGCGGTTACCAGCCCCACTTTGCTGCCGACATCTATCGCAATCGATATGGCGATTGCAAAGATAAGGCGACCTTACTTTCTTCCATGCTGTCCACCGTAGGAGTTCACGCGGCACTCCTGATGGTCGACAGCCGTCGCGGGGTCATCGATCCCGACTCGCCTTCTATCGTGGGAAACCACATGGTTACTGCGATCGAGATTCCCCAGGGCTATGACTCTCCGAAATTGCGTAGTGTTTTCACCGCGAAGACGGGCCGCCGCTATCTCGTCTTTGATCCAACCTGGGAGAAGACGCCTTTTGGTCAGGTCGAGCATGAATTGCAGGGCGGCTATGGCGTTCTCATGGAGGGGCCAGACAGCCAGGTCATTCAGATACCCCTGCTGCCGCCTACGTTCAACACCATCTATCGGGTAGGCCACCTTCAGCTGGCGGCGAACGGCTCACTCAAGGGAAGGGTTACGGAAGATCGATTCGGGGACGTCTCGGATCGTCGACGTGCACTTTACACTCACGGCAGTGCCCAGGAGCAGAACGAAAATCTTGATCATGTTCTCGAACAAGACTTCTCCACGTTCAAGGTCTCGGATGTAAAAGTAGAGAACGCAGAGGCGCTCAATAAGAAACTGACACTCTCATACAACATTGACGTAGATAGCTACGCACGGGCTATGGGCCCACTTCTTGCAGTCCGACCGCGCGTTCTCGGCGAAGATGCGCCCGAAGTCGATCAAAAGGACCGCAAGGTTCCCATAGATCTACGCCAGACGATACAAGTCAACGACGAATACGACATCGAGCTACCCGATGGCTTTGCTGTCGATGAGACACCCAATGCCGTTGCCTTGGATGTCGGCTTCGCCTCTTACACAAGCTCCACCAGTGTCAAAGGAAAGACTCTTCATTACTCTCGCACCTACACCGTCCGTCAGATCGTCCTCACGCCTCAGAAATACGGGGACCTGCGAAAGCTTTCAAGCTTGATCGCTACCGATGAACAGAGCAGGGCCGTTCTGAAAAAGCAATAAAGCAGGCTGGCTAAAAAAAGGAAATAAGAAAGTGAATATTAGATCGCATCTCTTCTACGCCGCAATTCTAACGGGCCTTGTTAGCATCACCCCGCTGCTGTTCGCGGACCAGTGGACCACGCCTACGAAGGAAGAGTTATCAATGACTTCGCAGGACGGCTATCCCGGTATCGCCGCGGTTTATCTCGACCGTGACGAAATCACAGAAGACAAACTCCACGTTTGGAGTGTCTATGTGCGCCTTAAAGTTCTAACGGAAAAAGGCAAAGATTATGCCAATGTCGAATTAGATTACGGTTCTTCGAGCAACGGTGGTGGTTATACGGTAAACGACATCTCCGGACGCACCATTCACCCGGATGGCACCATCATCCCCTTCACTGGAAAGCCTTACGAGAAGCTCATCGAAAGGACACACGGAGCGGAAGGCTATAAGCACATGGCTAAGGTCTTCACCATGCCGGATGTGGAGGTAGGCAGCATCATTGAATATCGCTACACGTTGCGATATGACGACTACTGGTATATTTCGCCGACCTGGTATATCCAGTCCGACCTCTATCTTCGTAAAGGCCGCTACGTTTGGAAACCCACTAATAAACAACTGATCAGCAAGAGCGCTGGCCGCGAACACCTTACGAACAGCATCGGTTGGCTTCCTATCCTTCCTCCTGGTGCGGAGGTAAAGCAATCACGACTTCCACCTGTACAGTCAGAGGTTGAGGGCCAACTCATCTTGGAGCTCAATGTGCACGACATTCCTCCGGCCCCGCAAGAGGAATACATGCCTCCAATCGGCAGCTTCACGTATCGTGTGCGCTTTTACTATTCCCCGTATCGAACCACGGAGGAATTCTGGAAAGCCGAAGGGAAATACTGGGCGAAAGATCGCGACAAATTTATCGGCCCTGGCCCGAAAGTTGCTGCGGCTGTTCGTGAACTCTCTACGCCAGCCGACAGTCAGGATCAAAAACTCCAGAAGTTCTACGCTGCCGTTATGGCTCTCGAGAATACCGACTACAGCCGAGAACATGATCGTACTGAAGATCGGGCGGCTGGCTTACGTGAAGTCCACAATACCGACGATATCCTTGAGCGGAAACGCGGCACGTCGGATCAGCTCACCGAACTTTTTGTAGCGATGGCCAGAGCTGCAGGGATGAAGGCCTACCTCTTTGCGCTTACCCGTCGCGATCGCAGTATCTTTACCAACTACTACCTCAATCTGTCACAACTGGACGACGACATCGCAGTCGTGAATGTGGGCGGCAAGGAAAGATTCTTCGATCCCGGATCCAGATACTGCCCTTACGGACATCTTGACTGGATCCATACGTATGCGGGTGGCATTCGCCAAACAGAAGATGGAAGTGTGATCGCAACGACTCCCGGTGAAGGATATAGCTTCTCACGCACCCAGCGGATCGCTGACCTGAAGATGGATGATCACGGGGAAGTCAATGGAACCGTCAAGATCACCTACATGGGAGAAGATGCGCTCAGTTGGCGTCATCGATTGCTCAGGGGGGATAATCAAAGCCTTCAGAAAGAACTTCGCACCAATTTAGAGCACCTGTTTCCAGGCGGGATGAATGTACAAGTCACTTCGATCTCCCAACCGGAGGACTACGAGAAACCGTTGACTGTGGAGTACAGCGTCAAGGGTGCGATCGGAGCGCCAACCGGTAAACGCCTGTTTGTTCCCGCCGATATCTTCGTGAGTAACTCAAAGGCTGTCTTCCCTCATGAGAAGCGACAGCTTGCCGTTTACTTCCCCTACCCGCACATGCTGCAGGACGCGGTCCGTATCCATTTACCTTCCAGCATCAAAGCTGAATCTGTACCAGCAGCAGACAAACAAATGTTCGAGACGTCTGCACTGTACGTGCTTACGAGTGAGCAGAAGCCCGACTCTGTGACCATCCGTCGCGATCTCAGCCTGGGAGACTTCCTCTTTCCACCCAAGGATTATCCGAACCTGCGTTCCTTCTACACCAAACTTGAGACAAAAGATCAGGAGAATATCGTTCTGACGAACGCTCAGCCGATAGACCGGGCGAAGTCCATCTCTCCTTCGAACTGATCGTCTCTCCACCAACGTCCTCTGCAGTGCCAGATTTACCTTCTTTGACAAGGTGAATCTGGCAGCACTCCCCCAGGCACGCTGGTCGGTCGCAACTGCAGGTGCTAGGCTATTTGGCCTACAAAACACCTCGTCATCTGACCGATGTATTTCATCGAAATATAACATTCAATGAAGCCCATCAACTTTTGATGTTCAACCGCTCGCAGCTCCAACGCTCCAAAAGAGGAGTTAAGCTGATTGCGTGGCGGCGTTTCCACAAGTGACAACGGCATGGCAGGCTTGTCGAGATGACGAGTGAGTACATGACTACCGATTAAGGTCCGGCGGGCAGGGCTTCCATGAGATGGTCTCTACAGAACGGCACGGTCTTCCTTGCGTTGCTGGTAGGCGTGTCCTACCATTCGCCTGCCCAGAGCCCTGACGCGCAGGCGGGAAGTCGAATCTTCTCTACCAACTGTGCTGGTTGTCATGGATCGGACGGACGCGGTGGGGAGCGAGCGCCGAATATTGCCACCGCGCGGAATGTATCCGGACTGAAAGACGCAGACCTAGTCAACTTCGTTCACAACGGAATCCCCGGCGCGGGAATGCCCTCTTTCTCTTTCCTTGGGGATCGCGGTATCTCGGACGTAGTGGCCTATCTGCGTGTCCTGCAGGGCAAGACGGAGAACGTTGAAGTAACAGGAGATGCTGAGGCAGGGCATGCGCTTTTTTTCGGGAGTGCCGGATGCTCGAAGTGCCACATGGTGCACGGCGAGGGAGGATTCATCGCCTCCGACCTCACAGACTACGGCAACGGAACCCCACCAGACCAAATTCGCACGGCCATTGTCGAACCGGAGAAGGTAGTTGGTCGAAGGTCTGAGGTGGTGGAGGTACGTTCGTCTGGAGGAGACAGCGTACGGGGGGTCGTACGCGCCGAGGACAACTTCACTCTGGTTCTTCAAACGGAAGACGGGCAGTATCGCCGGTTCAAAAAAGACCGACTGGCTGAAGTTCACCGTACCGGCCAATCCCTCATGCCCAGGGACTATAAGGATCGCCTTTCACCCAAAGAACTCGACGATCTCGTCGGCTATCTAATTCGTGCCGCAACATCGATTGAGCCGAAGCCAGCCCGCAAGAGGCGTGGAGGCGGCCAATGAATCGCTCCGGTCTCGTGCGTACGCTTCTGGCTGGAGCGTTGGCATTGGCGAGTTGCGCCGATGCCCAGCAAAGGACCAGCGGTCACGAATTTGCGCTCAAGGAAGATTCAGCCAGCTTCTGGAATCTGATAGCCAAGGATACCGAGCTCAAGGTCATTGGCAAGGACTTCGGCTTCACGGAAGGGCCGGTGTGGGAGCCAGCTGGAACCCTGCTCGTAAGCGATGAGGGGAAGAACGAACTCTGTCGACTATTTCCCGATGGCCATCACGAGACCGTGATGAAGCTTGGGGATCCGGACGGAAACACTCGTGATGGCAAGCAACGGTTAATCGTCACCGCCAGCGTGCTTCGAGCGCTCATTCGCCTTGCTCCAGATGAGAGCCGATATGACGTGCTGGCAGATCGATACCAAGGGATGCGCCTCAACAGCCCCAACGACGTAACGCTTGGTCCGGACGGAGCTCTATACTTCACCGATCCGACATTGGATCTGGTGAAAGGCGAAAAACAGGAGACGCCCTTCCAGGGTGTCTATCGCCTGGATCGCCACGGCAAGTTGAGTTTGCTCATTCGCGATCTCGTGCAGCCCAACGGCCTTGCCTTCTCTCCTGACGGAAAGTTTCTTTACGTCGATGACACGGACCGCAGAACAGTCTGGCGCTATCGCTTTCATCACAATGGAAGCGTGTCCGATGGAGCACTTTTTGCCGAGGAGAAGAGCGATGGCGAGCGCGGTGTTCCGGATGGCATGAAAGTCGACAGGAAAGGAAATCTTTATGTGACCGGTCCCGGCGGAATCTGGGTCTGGAACCCTGATGGCAAGCGGGTCGGACGAATCCTGCTGCCCAGCGTTCCCGCCAACCTGACATGGGGTGGGAAAGATCGTTCGACGTTGTTTATTACGGCTGGTCACTTTGTCTATTCCCTGAACATGAAAGCAATCGGATATCTTCCCTACAGCGATCCGAAGGAGCGCAAATGAGTCACCCTCTCCGCAGCCTGTGCTGTGGTTTGATCTGGAGCCTTGTCTGCGTCAGTGGCACCGTAACGATCGGTCATGCACAGACCAGGCCAGAGCATGATCTGGTTAGCAGTGACGCGTTGCGAAAGACAGATCTTCTTGCGAACTGGCCATCCTATAACGGCGACTACACAGGTCGCCGCTACAGCAGCCTCAATCAGGTCACGCCGCAGAATGTTTCGCAACTTCAGGCCCAGTGGGTATTTCATAGCCATAATGCCGGCATCCTCGAGGCCACGCCTCTGGTTGTTGACGACATCATGTACATGACCGGATCGAACGACGCCTATGCGCTGGATGCCACGACCGGCAAAGTTCTATGGCATCACGAGCGGGCGGTAACGCAGGGCCTGATTGACGATGCTTCCGGCCATATCAATCGCGGCGTCGCCCTTCTTGGCACGCGTCTTTATATGGAGACGGACAACGCACACCTGCTATGCCTGGACGCACGCTCGGGGAACCTGCTGTGGGAGGTGTCCTACGCTCCGGGAAACAAAAACTATGGCGCCACCAGTGCACCCCTGGTCGTGAAGGACAAGGTACTCGTAGGAACCTCAGGGGGTGACGACGGGGTGCGTGGCTTTGTGGCAGCCTTCGACGCAAAGACCGGCAAGGAGCTCTGGAGATTCTGGACGATCCCAGCCCCGGGCGACGCGGGATCCGAAACCTGGCCAAAGGGAACCATCTACCAGCATGGTGGTGGAACAACATGGATGCCTGGCACCTATGACCCGGAGCTGAACACGATCTACTGGGGCAGCGGAAATCCCTCCCCGGACTTCGACGGCAGTGTCCGTGAAGGGGACAATCTCTATACCAACTGCGTGCTTGCGCTCGATCCGGATACAGGCAAGCTGAAGTGGCACTTCCAGTTCACGCCCCACGACCTGAACGACTACGACGCGACCGAGACTCCCGTGCTGGTAAATGGCACCTATAAGGGCCAGCCGCGCAAGCTGATCCTTCAAGCCAATCGCAATGGGTTCGTCTACGTACTCGATCGCCAGACTGGAGAATTCCTCACGGCAACACAGTTTGCTCTTATGCAGAACTGGGCAAAGGGTATCGACGCAAAAGGCCGCCCAATCCGCACCGACCTGATCCCGAATGAGAGCGGGACACGGATGTGCCCCAGCTATGCCGGAGGAACGAACTGGTACTCCCCCACCTATAGCGAAACGACACACCTCTTCTACTTCATGTCGCTCGAGGACTGCAGCGTCTTCAAGGCACACACCGAGGAGTTCGAAGAGGGGCATGCGTATTACTCGACCGGCGCAGCGCACCTTGCCACAGAACACAACAAGAAGTACCTGAACGCCTTCGATCCAGTGACGGGCAAGTTCCCCTGGCGGTATCCACAAACCGGAGACGCTCATTCCTTCGCCGGAACAATGAGCACAGCCAGCGGCCTGGTCGCCTTTGGGAACGACGCCGATGAATTTGAGATCGTTAACGGCTCGAGCGGGGCCTCCCTGTGGCACTTCAACGTCGGTCAACAGGTTCACGCCTCACCTATGAGCTACGCCGTAGATGGGAAGCAGTACTTCGCCGTCGCAGCAGGAAATGATCTGTTCACCTTTGCTCTCCCGGAGTCTCCGGATGGGGGAAACACAGCACGCCCTCCCCGAAAGACCCATTGACTGTTTCGCGAAGGTCGACTGACTGACGCGATTACAGTCTGCACTTCTTCTATCTCCCGCAACATCCATTCGGAGCCATGACTGCTCCATCGACGCGCAAGCCGCGCTCATTTGCAGTCCCTCCGTATGCCGTTCGAGTGACGGGAAGGTGAGGAGTCTCTGTAGACCGACTGAAAGGAAGATCGAAATGAACTAGCAGACCTGTCCGATGCCCGCCTGGACCAACCACAACAGGGAGAACTCCCTCCCCCAGACCGCAGCAAACGAAATCAAAGTTCGTGATTTACCCGTTTCGAACAATAAGGAGAACATCATGCTTCAACACATTCGCGGAATTCTGTTTGCATGTCTCGTGCTCGTCCTGGGGGCGACCACTATGCATGCAGCAATCACGGGATCTATCTCCGGACACGTTCTTGACCCAAGCGGCGCTGCCATTCCAGCGGCTCAGGTCACAATCCGGAACGAGGCCACTGGCATCACGCAGATTGCAACCGCCGACAGCGTAGGCTTCTACACGTTTCCGGCGCTCAATGTAGGGGTCTACACGGTATCGACTTCACCAAGCGGCTTCCGGCCCTCTCAGACAACAGGGATTAAGGTGGATGCAAACTCTGCAATCCGCATCGACATAACGGTGCAGATAGGCTCAGCCAACCAGGTGCAGGAGGTTACCGCCAACGCCCTGCAGGTTGAGACACAGACGACGCAGCTCGGCCAGGTGATCGAGAGCACCAAGATGACTTCGATGCCTCTCAATGGACGCTCGTTCACCGATCTGCTTTCGCTGCAGCCCGGTGTGTCGCCGTACAAGGGAACCTCTGAGGCCGGTCGCACGGTCTCAGGCGACCTCGATCCCGGCAACGTATCGATCAACGGCGGCCGCGAGGCCTCCAACGGCTACATGATCAACGGCGCCGATGCCAACGAGGGCGTCTACAACGGAGCCGCGATCATTCCTAACCTCGACTCCATCGCCGAGTTCCGCATCCTGACCAATAACTTCGATTCCGAGTACGGCAACTTCAGCGGCGGTGAGATCAACGTCGTCACCAAGTCCGGCACCAACAAGTTCCACGGCAACGCCTTCGACTTCCTGCGCAACACCGACCTCGACGCGGCGAACTACTTTGCACAAGGACAGCGCGGCGTCTTCATCCAGAACATCTTCGGCGGCACGATCGGTGGCCCCATCCACAAGGACAAGGCCTTCTTTTTCGCCGACTACCAGGGGACGAAGCAGATCAAGGGCGCCACACAGAACTTCCAGGTTCCGACCGAGGCCAACCGCAACGGCTACTTCGACACCAGCGCGACGTCTCCTCTGGTCGGCAGTACAGTAGCCGGAACCGGGTGGGCGCAGGTGCTTACCAATCGTCTTGGCCGTCCGGTCACAGCTGGTGAACCCTACTACTCTCCGGGTTGCACGGCGGCGACCTGCGTCTTTCCGAATGCTTATATTCCGCAGTCGGCGTGGTCACCGGCGGCCTCGCACCTGCTGCAATACATTCCGCAGGCCAACTCGGCGAACAACTTCTTCGCGACAGCGGCGGCCTCGGCTAATCTGACGGACAACAAGGGAGGTCTCCGAGGCGACCTGAACACGCGCTTTGGCAATTTCTTCGGCTACTACTTCATCGACCAGTTCTCTCAGGAAGATCCTTACGGCAGCGGCGTCAATATCCCCGGTTTTACCTCTGCCAACCAGGGCCGCGCACAGATGATCAACCTCGGGCTGACCTCCACCGTGCACGGCACTTCGGTCAATGATCTCCGCTTCACCTACATGCGCGTGGTCAATCACCTTGGCAACCCGGTTGGAGGTACCGGCGTTTCGTTATCGTCGCTGGGCTTTACGACGCCATGGGGGGACACCGGCGGCTTGTCGAACATCAACCCAGCTCTGACCGGCGTGCCTTCGATCGGTCTGAACAACTACAGCTTCGGTACGCCGGTCGACACGCTGAACCAGTACAACAACATGTTCCAGGTACTGGAAACTTACGCTCAGACCATCGGCCGCCACAACCTGAAGTACGGCATCAACTACCACTACGACCAGATCAACGAGCGCAACTACTACGCCGCCAACGGGCAGTTCGGCTTCAATGGGCAGGAGACGGGCAGCGACTTGGCCGATCTGCTGGTCGGCGCACCCAACTACTTCATTCAGGCCAGCCCACAGATCCTGGACTCGCGCAGCCACTACTTCGGTGCCTTTGGGCAGGATTCATGGCGGCTTATGGACAACCTCACCATCAACTACGGCCTGCGGTACGAGATCTCCACGCCGTGGTACGACACGCAAAACAAGCTGGAGACGCTGATCCCCGGCGAGCAATCCGTCGTCTTCCCCGGAGCTCCCAAGGGCTACCTGGTGCCAGGCGACCCCGGTGTTTCGCGGACGCTGGCTCCCATTCGCTACAACAACTTCGCTCCTCGCTTCGGCTTCAACTTTTCGCCGTCGACATCGGAGGGATTCCTCGGCAAGATCACCGGCGGCCCCGGCAACTTCACCTTACGCGGCGGCTACGGCCTCTTCTACACCAATATCCAGGATGCAACGGGCTTTATCGAAGTAGGCGACGCGCCGTACGGCCTCTTCTATTACAGCCCAGTGCAGCCGATGCTGGAGACTCCCTATATCGACCGAGCGACGGGGAACAACGAAGGACAGCGCTTTCCCTTCAACTTCCCGCCAACCAACGTTTCGAAGGACAATCCGGATACCACCTTCAATTGGGATCAGGTCAAGCCCATCTCCGGCTCCGCGCTGTTTGATGTGCACAACGTCTTGCCCTATGTGCAGAGCTACTATCTTGGCTTCCAGCGCAGCATCGGCAGCCGGACAGTAATGAGCATGAACTACGTGGGCAACGTCGGCCGTAAGCTCATCACGCAGGAGGAGTCCAACCCCGGCGATCCTGCACTCTGCCTCTCGCTGCAGGGTTCAGGTCTCGCAGCCGGTCAGACCGACTGCGGACCAGGCCTTGAGAGCCAGGAGTACATCAAGGCCAACGGCACCGTTGTTCCAGGTACACGCGTTCTTGGGCTGGACTTCGGTTCCAACCCCTTCATGCGGACCACGGCCTCGTCGAGCTTCAACTCGCTGCAGGCCTCGTTGCAGCACTCCAGCAAGCGCTACGAGTTCCTGCTGGGCTATACCTTCTCCCGCTCCTTCGACAACGCCTCGGCGCAGTCGGATAAGACCAATGTCATCAACCCCGACCTCAGCCGGGGTCTGTCGAACTTCGACGTGACCCACAACTTTGTGGGCAGCTACACCATTCAACTGCCCTTCGACCTGCTCACCCCCTCGCACTCGGGAGTGGCGTACTACATCGCCAGAGGATGGGCGCTCTCCGGCATTACTTCCTTCGCCACTGGTCTTCCGGTAACGATCTCGGAGAACGACGACCAGTCGCTGACCGGGACCAGCGCCGACCTGCCCGACTACACACCGGGCAAGCTCATCGTCAACAAGGACCCACGCAAGGGCCTGCCGTACTTCGACACCACGCTCTTCACACAGGAGCCGCTGGGGCAGTTCGGCAATTCCAAACGCCGGTTCTTCCACGGACCAGGCATTAACAATACTGATCTGGCGTTGCAACGTAAGTTCGACTTCACCGAGTCGATCTACCTGCAGTTCCGTGCCGAAGCATTCAATGTCTTCAACCACACCCAGTTCAACGGTCCGTCGGGTAACTGGAACGCCTCCGGTGAAGGCGGCTTCGGTTATGTCACCTCAGCTCGCGATCCGCGCATCATGCAGGTCGCGCTCAAACTCTACTTCTAAGCAATCCCTCTGGTCCTCGCTACGAACTCCCCTGTTCGCGGCGAGGGACCAGTCTCTTTTTCATCCCCGTACAAAGAAAGATTGGCTCCGGCATGAAAGCGCTCTTTGCCACTATCGTCGCTATCGCCCCCACGCTATTCTCTGCATCGCTTGCTGCGCAGGTAAAGAACGAGGCATGCACCGTTAAGACAGGCACGTATCTTGGCTGGAAGGCCGAACGCGTCACCAACCCCTGGGTGACACTTACCTTCGTTCCCCAGCTGGGCGGGCGCCTGATGCAGGTCGAATTCAACGGCCATCCCTTCCTCTTTGTGAATCCGCGTTTCCGGGGCAAATACATCTCCCCTGACGAAGCCAAGGGAGACTGGATCAATTACGGAGGAGACAAGATCTGGCCAATGCCCGAAGGCTCGCAGGACGAGAACCACTGGGTCATCCAGTCGACGGCCATCGATGATCTCCCCTACCGCTTCGAAGTTGTTTCGCAGGGCAAGCAGTGTGTCGTCCGGCTCACCGGACAGCCGGACAACATCACCGGCCTCAGAATCGTCCGTACCATCAGCCTTGGCGCGGCATCTCCCGAGATACGCTTCCACGCCGTTATGGAGAACGCAACTGCGCACCCGATCACGTGGTCGATACAGTCCGTGTCCCAGTACGATCTGGCCAATCCATCAACGCCCGACGACTACAACCACGATCTCTGGGCATTCACGCCGCGCAACCCTGCATCTTCGTTTCCGGATGGCTATCATGTGCGCTATGGTCTGGCGGAGTATCCTGCGTTTTCTGTCGCCGACGACATGTTTCGCCTGCACTGGACCTACTTCGGCAACGAAGTATGGCTGGACACCACTGCGGGATGGCTTGCGGTTGTGGATAAGATGAGCCACTACGGGATGGTAGAGAGCTTTGACTTTAACCCTGGCGGAAAGTATCCCGGTAACACCACGGTGATCTTTTACCAGAACGGGCCTTCGGTGCACTTCGATAAAAGCGGCACTGCCACAATCCCGCCGACGACTCCACTGGCCACTCCCTTCTACATGGAGGCAGAGGTCAATTCCCCCATCGTGACGCTCCAGCCCGGTGGAAGTCAGGCATTCGACACAGTCTGGCATCCCATCGCAATTTCAGAGCAGCCACAGGAGATGCGTGCTCCCGGCGTCGTCGTCGAACAACTGAAGGCGGTGCACGGAAGCCAGGGAGTAAGCCTGCATGGAAGCTTCTCCGTCTTCTCCCCGGGAACGTTGATTGCTTCGTTCTTCAACCAGCATGGTTTGGAAGTAGCCCGGAAAGAAATCGAGACCGTAGACCCGGCAAAGGCGATAGCGCTAGACACAACCGTCCCCGCAGAGGACAGTGCAGTGCGGGTCTATCTGGTTGTGAAGGGCACCTCCGGAGAGGATGAGGGCATCCTGGCCAAGGCAAAGATAGAACCCGCGCAAACTCGCTAGCGAACCCCGGTATCTCCGCAGACGCCACCGAGTGCAGCTAGGGTTATAACGCCTTCATCTTCCGTTCCAAAGCAGAGGCGGCCTGCGCCGCTTGGAACGCTTACCAGCTGTCTCGTCGTACTTGAATCTCCTTGCTTTTACAGCAGAAACTGATCGGTAATTGACTGTTTCTATTGAGAACCCGTAGCATTTCGCCCATGAGACGCCGCGATTTTGTAAAGGGCCTTGCAGTCACTACGGCAACGGCCAGCACTGCACTTGGGCAAAAAGCTGCACCTCAGGCGCAAAACCCACCCCCTGCTCCGAACGCGACAGACCAGGGCACAATGGCGGTACAGCCTTCCGCCGCATCCAGTCCCAAGGCAATGTCTCGTGTGGAGCAGATGGCGCGGTTTCACACGCCCAACATCCCTCTCTCGCAACCTGACATGGTCGCCCTCACTGAGGCGCGCTACTTTACCCCTGCGCGGTACGCCACTCTGGTGCAGCTCTGTGACATCATGATGCCTCCCGGCGAAGATCATCCCAGCGCCATGAAGGCCGGCACACCAGAGTTCCTGGACTTCTACATCGGCGCTTCGCCCGTTGAGCAGCAGACCATGTACAACAACGGACTCGATCGCCTGGACGCCGACTGCATGAAACAGTTCAACGTGCCTTTCGCGAAGGCGGACGCCAAACAGGCCGACAGCGTCATCCGCCCCTACCTGAAGGGATGGATGAACGATCATCCGCCGCGAGACGGCCACACCCGCTTCATCAACCTGGTCCACCACGACATCCGTACAGCCACCATCAATTCGCCTGCGTGGGCCATCGCTGCTGAGGCTTCCGGAGATCGCAGCCCCGGCGTCGGTCTCTACTGGACCCCTATCGAACCCGGCATTCAAACGTGGGTTAAAGAGGGCTCCGTGGAGGCGACACCTACTCCAAGGCATAAGCATTCCTAATAAATTTCCCCTTCACAGAAGGAAGCAGAGAGCGAATGGCACAAAAGAAGGTTGACGTGCTGATCATCGGGTCAGGACACACAGGTGGGATGGCTGCAAAGATTTTGACCGGGAAGGGCATCTCCTGCACCATGCTGGACGCAGGTCCGATGCTCAATTTCGAGAAGTACCGCGAGATGAAACCGGTGAACGAACTCCCGTTCCGCGGCTTCGACGCTCCCGGACGTCTGCCGCACGTCTTTCAGGCGAATGAATTTAACGCGAATCAGTGGGTCGATGAGAAGGTCGTGCCTTACTATCACCCGCCTGAGGCGCCTTATAACTGGGTGCGCGTACGAAGCGTGGGAGGACGTTCTCCCTTCTGGGCACGCCAGTCCTTTCGCCTCAGCGACTACGAGTTTAAATGCAAGGACCACGATGGCTTCGGAGAAAACTGGCCCATCTCTCTCGAGGAGATCGCTCCGTTCTACTCCCGCGTAGAAGAGATCTTCCGTGTTACGGGCCATAAAGATGGCCTGCCCCAATATCCGGACGGCAACTTCGTCGAAGACAATTCCCCGTGGTCCGGAGCGATGCAGCGCTTCGTCAATGCCGGTCAGAAGCTCGGCGTCCCCGTCACCAAGCCGCGTTCGTCTCTTGGTAAGGATGGACTCGCGTCGTCGCTCAACCTGCTCATCCCGGATGCAGTCGCTACCGGCAAGCTGACCACAATTCCAAACGCAATTGTGCGGCAGATCACGGTGGACAAGAACACGGGCCTGGCGGATGGTGCCATCTTCATCGACCGGCACTCTCACCGCGAGATGGTCATCAAGGCTCGGGTCATTGTTCTCGCGGCCGGCTGTCTGGAGTCAACACGCCTGTTGCTTCTCTCTGATATGTGTAACTCCAGCGGCGCGCTCGGTCATTACCTTTCAGACCAGATCTACGGCGCCGGCATCATCTGCTCGGTTCCCGAGGCGCGCGATGGCAAGGCTGCGCCTCACCTCATGGGAGGCGGGGCCCTGATCCCTCGGTTCCGCAATATCAAGACCAAGGCCGCTGACTTCATCCGGGGCTACGCTGTCAATGTCTCCTGCAGCAACGGCCCCTTCGAAGCACGAGCTCTTCCCTTCTACGGCAAAGAACTGGAACAAAAGCTGCAGAGCTACAACGGCAGCGGCTTCGCCACTAACATCATGGGCGAGGCTCTTGGACATTACGAGAACCACGTAACGCTCAACAAACAGGTTGTGGATGCCTGGGGCATCCCTACGCTGAATATCTATACGAAATACACCAGCAACGAAACCAACATGGCAAAGGATTATGTCGATACCATGGCTGCCATGGCCGAGGCCGCCGGTTTTGACATCCTTGTGAAGAACTACGAGTTCAACCCGCCCGGCTATTCCATCCACGAGCAGGGGACCGCTCGCATGAGCGACGACCCGAAGGAGGGTGTCGTGAACAAGTGGAATCAGAGCCACGATACGAAGAATCTCTTCGTCGTCGACGCCAGCGTCTTTGTGAGCGCCGGATGGCAGAATCCCACCATCACCATGTGCACACTTTCCATGCGTGCATGCGAATACCTGGCAGAGGAGATGCGCAAGGGCAACGTCTAAGGTTCTCGCGTAATCTGAAACTCATCGATAGGCGCTCTCCTCAGGAGACGGCGCTCTGGTTCTAAGGAGAGAGGTTCCGAGTGCAGAAGTTCGTGCTGATGCTTGCCATACTCTTCGGGTTCACTGTCGCAATCCATGCGCAGACCGCCGGTTCACCTTCATCGAAGCCGTCTGCTTCCGCGTCCGATCCTTCTGCATCGGCTCCGGCGCAGCCAATCGCCTTCAATCACAAGCTGCATGTACAGACAGCAAAGATGACCTGCAACGAATGTCATGAGCCACGCGGCGACGGCTCGAATCTGGCCCTGCCGCAACCGGCCAAGTGCATGAGCTGCCATGTCTCCATTGCGACGAACAATCCCGATATCAAACGAGTCGCTGAAGCCGCGAAAAACGAAGACCCCATCCTCTGGGTTCGTATCTACCGTGTCCCCTCATTTGTCACCTTCAGCCATAAGACTCACGCCGGCAATACCTGCGAGGAGTGCCACGGTCCTGTGGCCGAGCGGACCGCCATCGCCCAGGAGAAGGACACCACGATGGGCAGCTGCATCGCCTGTCACCAGGCCAAGGGAGCCCCGACAACCTGTGACACCTGCCACGCACTTATGTCGACAAAGAACCGCTCGCCCTTCGACCTCGACCCCAGGGTCCTGGCGCGGCTCGGTATTCCTCCGGCAGGCAAATCCGCTCCCTCGATATCGGCATGGCACGTAAGCCTACATGCCAACCCGGAACTTGCCGCCATCAGCATCTTCCTTCACGCTCCCACACTTTAGGCGCGCCATCCAAGCCGCTCACCCTGCCGGAAGCTCAGCCGGAAATACCAGAGGGTGGTCTCTACCCCGGATGGGCCACTCTAGTCACCCGGTCTCGGGAGTGCGATAACACTGCTCGGGAGCGATACTCAATTCAAACAAGGACAGATTGCCGAGGCCGACGATCAGCCTCGGCCTATTTTTTTGCCCACGCCAGTCGAACAGAAACAGTCCCGCGCCACGACGCGCAAGGCACCGCTTCATAGGTAGCTAATCAAATTGTGAGGGGAATTCTGGCGGAGAGTGGGGGATTCGACTCGCGCGTTCTATCTAAATTTCGCTATATCAGCTACATAATCGCTAAAGTCAATGATGACGCTAGTATCAGCGATATTGAACTACATCGAAGCATGTTGTTCTATGTCGTCCGATGTATCCAAAACATATCAAAACGGGTAGCAATTTGGTAGCAGGTTAAGACAGCCGCCTTGATATCAAGATCGTCCGTTGAGTGAGGACGATTCAGCCAATCTCTCGTGGACCCGGTGTGACGACCAAAAGCGACACCTAAGACTCTTAACCCTTGCCTCCGTCCTTGCCAGTTCTCGAATCGGCGCAACCGCGCTTTCAGATAACCGATCCGACACCGAACTGCTAGCCGAGTAGCCTCATCACCTCCACGTTTCGATTAAGCCATCAAGCCCCCTTTCACCGACACCGCGTGATTTCCCTCTTTCCTGTTGCAACCGCTAACGATAAGCTGATCCCCACAAGCCAACCAGTACCTCCCGGGCCAGCAATTTCTCCAGGACGCGCCATGCCGAACCCCTCGCAGTCCGAGACCCTACCACACCTCGCCACATCGAGGACTGGCTCCCCACCGACAAGCAAGGTCGAGCAAGCTGGCCGTCTTCGGCCTCTATCTTCTCCTACTTGCGGCCGCCACATTCGTTGCCCTGCGCCAGCAAACGCCCCACAGTTCGCCGACCATCCCTCATTCCCCGCATGGAGATGGTGGACACTTCCAATCGAACAAAACCCCGATCTTTGGCCCCAGCGATAAGAGAGGGTACCCTACTTAAATCCGTTACCTTCGTCAGCCCTCAGTCAGGATGGGCCGTCGGAGACAACGGCAAGTCTCTCGGACTCACCGGCCTCATCTGGGTTCTCCTCCAGTCCCTACTTGCCTTCAAAAGCGACCCCGAGAAACTCATCGACCGCGAAAGCAAGAGCCTACTTCGTGCATTGAAAGACCTCCTCACGTTGCCCTCGCTCATCGGAGAGTCAGACCTCCGCCGCGAGTTCGCCGTCAACCTCACCGACGTCGTCGAAGCCCTCCGCCCCTAGCGCCTCGTCATCTTCCTCGATGATCTCGACCGCTGCCGCCCCGAGCAGGTCGTACAGATCCTTGAGGCCATCAACTTCCTCAGCTCCGACTCCTCCTGTTTCATCATCGTCGCGCCGACTACCAGAAGGTCGAAGCCCTCGCCTCTCAGCAGTTCGAGTCCATTGCCGTTCAGGAGTTTGAAAACGATCATGCGAGCGACACGGCGCAACGCCCCGAGCCAGACAAGGTGGCCCTCCGGGTCGAATACGCCCGTAGCTACCTCCGCAAGATCATCAACCTCCGCCTCAATCTCCGCAGCCCACAGGCCCGCGACTACCTCGAATTTCTCCGGCGTAAGCCACAAGAGGTCCGTAGCCTTCGGCGTCCTCTTCAACGCCTCATGCTCGTCATCGCTCTGCTTGCCGCAGCCTCGTGCTACTGGGCGGTAGCAACTCATCCCATCTCAGAGATGATCTCTGGCGCTCCGCTTGGCGCTGTTCCCGGAGTTGCGCCCCCGCTCTCGAACCCCACCCCTCAGCCCACGAGCACCGTCACGCCGCAAGGGATAAAAACAAAACCCGCCACAACTGCCAAACCGCCCCAGGAAGCCCCCTCGGTGCTCTACGACAGGGACAAGATCGGCGCATCTGGAGGACGATGGCTCGCCATCATCCTCTCTACCGCCGTTGCCTTCATCTTCCTCGTCTACCGGTTGAGCCGTCCCCGCCGTCCAGAGGAGGCGAAAGATCCAGAGACCTTCTCCAAGGCCCTCCAGAGTCACTCGCAAGATATCTTCGACACGAGCAAAACGACCCGAGAGGTACGCCGCTTCCTCAATTACCTTCGCCTTGTCGCCACCCCCACCAGCGAAACTTCCAAAGATAGCATTCAGGACCTGCGCGAAAACATCCCGAAGTTCGACGAGCAACTCGTCGAACTTGCGACCGGCGCCAAAATTCCAAAGGTCAATGACTGGGTTTCTGACTTCTACCGAAAACAATGCGAGCTCTTCGTCCTCGATCCCACAACCTTCCGTCCGTTAGAGGCGATTACCTCCGATCTCTCTTCAAGAGAATGCAAGCCTCAAACCCGGATGGCAATTCTTCAGCGGAAAGCTGAGAACGGGACGTTGTAAGCCCTCGCTTAGGCAGGCCATCCTAGCAATTTGCTATCCGTTGGAGCGACTGGCTATCCACGCTCGGATCGCCGCTGAGTTGAACCGGTACGAGTTGTCCGGCATCCTTAGGTGTGGAATAAGCCCCTTGCGGCAGTACCCGCAAAGCGTTGCTCGTTTGATTCGAAGCAGAGCCATAACTTCCGAGGAGGTCCACATAGGCGATTCCGGAGTCGTATCGCCCTGAGTCGTTACATTTTGTACTTTGAAATGTCGTGCCATGAGGGGTAATACTCCCGGTCGGGCGCGGACCCCCATTATCTGGCCCGATAAAATCTCAGTTCCCAAACCTCCAACGAAGATCGAGCGCCGGTCAGCAGCGTCCCGGACCTGGGCGACGGCGGATGGAAGATCAGTTGACGATCAACCTTGGGACACTGCTCGAAGTCCTCGGAGTATAGGGTCGCGTAGGTGTCGGAATCGAACTTCCCTTCCCCCGACTCCAGGTGCTCCAGCTAGAGCTCTTCATCGTCGCCTTGTAGAGACGCTCAAACTCCTGCTCCTATTTTCGACGCGTGTCACGTCGATCACGCCACCCCAACGCCTGATCATCGACGCGAGATCCGGATCCGTTCCGGCTCGCCCAGATCGACATGGAGGGACGGCGTCCGGTGGAGTCGCGGAGATGGCGTAGGAGCTCGGCGAAGGTATGATCGGCGCAGTCGTCCGAGAAGCACTTGAACCCGATCGAGTCGGGGCGGAGGAGGATTGTCGTCTTCCCCTGTCCCACGAACTGGTCCCGGTGAGGGCGACCAGCGAAGGGGCACGAGGCGAGGGCGAAGTAGATGACCGCGCCGTCCCGCGAGACGCCGCTGAGCTCGAGCTGTTCGGGGTATTCGGCGATGAGCTTGTGCACGCCCCCCTCGTCAATGAGCAGGGTCGGCTCCTGTCCCTTCGTCTTCACTGACCTGGCGTACTGCGATACGTACCCGTTAGCGCTCGCGAGTCGTGAGATGTGGGGGCCGTGTTCAAGGGGCTTCCAGGTGGATGGATAGCTGAGAACGCGGGCCTGGCGGTGCGGGCGCTCATCGGTGCTCTCCCCCTTGCGGTTCCAACTGCCCGGGAGCCGGGAGATCCGGGACGCGTTGAATACGGACGTGTCGACCTTCGCCTCATCCGTGTCGAACTTCGAGGCCAGGGCCTTCAGCACGAAGCGCCAAGCACCGGAGGAGGCGCTGCATCCGTCACCCTTATAGGCAGGTGGTATCCGTTGCCCGATTCGATGAAGATCGGCTCAGGCCAACCGCGCTCGCTGAGGTAGGCCCGGATCTGAGTGATCACCTCGAACGCGGCGGCCTTCTCTTCATCGGTCGAGCAGGTACCAGACGGGCGAACCGGATCGATGTCAATGAGGTAGAGGTCACGCCGGAGCACCTGAGCGTCGCGAGTAGTGCGGCGGGGGCGCATTGAGACCCGGTTCATCTGCTGATCTCCGATCAAAGCGGCATCCTCGGGCCGTATCGAGTTCAGGGTGAAGTACGCGGCGGTGGCCCCATAGTGATTCTGCGCAGCCAGGGCGTGCCGAGCCATACGTTCAGGATCATCGAACGTTCCGGCCCAGATGTAACCGTTCGAAGTGAAGAGGCGGAGTTCACGGATCTCGCCGGGTCCGGAGACGTAACGGAGAAACTCCTCTGCGCGGGTCACTTCAGCGGCTCCCTTTTTGATGGGGCGTGGGAGTCGATATCGTCGAGGTCTCCGGGCCCAGGCTCTGGCATCAAGTACGAAGACGACGGGCGCGGCGAGAAAGCGCCGACCGGACGCCGCAAGATGGCGGAGCGTAGATCGGTATACAAGCGCTTGCACAAGGCCAGTTCGTCTGCCGACGGATGGAAAACATAGTCTTGGTTTCCGCGAGTGGGTACCTCGGAGAACCCGATTGTGCGGAGCGAGGTCCGGTGCTTGGCGACATTGCGCCCGAAGGCCGATGGCGATTTGTAGGTGAACACCTGTTCGAGATCGGCGAAGATCGTCTGGAGTTCGGTGAAGAGCGTGGTCGGCGACACCTGACGCCCATCGTTGCCCCCCTTTCCCAACCAAAGACGGACCGCGTGGACGAGGGGATCGGTCTCAGTGATCGAGCGCCGATACCGCTGCATATAGGATGCCCAAAGGTTCTTCGTCTCGGAGAGGCGCTCCTCAAAGGCGGAGCAGACGTACGTGAACTTCTCGTACTCCTTCATCTTAGTCACCATGTGGAACTCGGCTGCGCCATGCTCGTCATGAGCGCGGACGATGTTCTGGAGGCGGAGAAGAAGCTCGGCCAGCATCGGGGCGCGGTCGGCGAGAAAAGCCCTGACGAGCGCATCCTTATCGGGACCGTCCTCGGTGGGAGTTGCCATCTGGAGCTCGATGGTCCGGCGCATCACATCGTCGCGATCAAAGGGGTTCACACGGCAGGTGAAGAAGGTGTGTAGGCGGAGGCGATAGGTGTCGAGGACGTTATCGTTGAAGAGGCGAGCAATGCTGATCTTTGCTCCTGTCGAAGCCTGACAGATCAAATCGTTGACCGAGGACCGGTCAGGGCGGTCGAGGCCTGCGCCGTCAACGTTGTCCAGCGCGGCGATCGACGACTTGGTGAGCAGGGCGACGAGGGAACGTTCCTGCGATGGGAGGCTCTGGAGGATAGTGGGCTCGCCGACGAGCAGGGAGAGCAGGAGCTCAAAGAAAGTGGACTTGCCCGAGCCACCTTCGCCGGTGAGGAGAAGGATGGGCCAGGTCGAGTACCGGCTGGCGGCGAAGATGAAGGTGGCGCGGGTGAAGGCCATCTGCCACTGCTGTTCAGCGTTGAGGAGGCAGTCGTCAGCCCAACGCGTCGTCAGCTTCGCCAAAGGGAGGTCGGGGCGGATCTGCGTGCAGGTGGTTCCCATCTGAGGGCGGAGAGACTCAAGGTAGGGCTCGAGCTCGGCCAAGGAAGGCCAGTCGCCGAGGTCATCGGCGATCAGAATCACGTCATCCGTCCCCAGAGGGACCTCGGTGATGTCGGTCGCGGTGACCTTGAGCATCGTCGTTTCAGTGGCGCGAATGTAGATCGCATCGCACCCGAAGAAGGCCAGCCGATGGACGGTGCGGTGCTCGGCTGAGTTGCCGATATCCGCCAAGGCTCGGGAAACAAGCTTGGTGTGCGGTTCTGTGGGGAGAAGGCCGAGTTCGCGCAGGAGCTGGGCAAGATTGGCGTCGCCCTCGAGGAGCCGGATGAGGCGGTGATCGATGCGGTCGAAGTAATACGGCTGAGGTGCCGCGAAGATTTCTCCTCGTGCTTCAAGGTGGGTATGGACGACATTGAAGATGTCCCGGTTCACAAGGTGCGCGGGACGACGAATCTTCTTCATCGCGCCATTGGCGTCGGTGATGATCTCGAAGCCAAGGCGAAGAGAATCCAGGTAAAGGCGAACCTGCTCGCGATCCGCGTAGTTGATGGTCGATGCTTCGCTCATAAAACGCAATTCTCCAGTCCGCCTGAATGAGGCGGTGATGATCGGGGCGATGGCCCGGTGGTGGTGCTAGCTCGCGTTGGGCGTGTAGGGCAGGTATGCAGCGATTGCGGCACGGCCTGAATCAGTCAACGTAAAGATAGGAAGGTTGGAAGACTTGTCGATGGCGATATAGCCGTTGTACGCAAGGCGGATGGAGAGCGTATGGAGCGAGGGAATCTTCAGGAGGAGGAGGGTGCAGACATCGGTGAAACCGAGCGGCCCATGGAGGTGAAGCAAGAGCAGGAGCAAGTACGCGGTGGTGGTCAGGTGGCAGGAAAGGTGTTTCGTCGTAGTCGTGGTCGTAGTCAGAGTAGCCATAGGGGGTAATACCAACGGCGGGCGTCGGAGGGTGATTACTAATTCGAGATTTTTCGATCTTCTCGAGGCTCACATGGATAAATGCTCCCCTGGGGAACCGAGAGGCGGGGGGTGGGATTTAGTGCACCACGTAGGGACGGGGAAGTAGAGGACTGGTGATTGAGGCGAAGGGACGTTGGTTGCAGGGGTTTGCAGGGCTAGTGCAGGTCTGAGGGAGTCGCAAATCATCAATGATGACATTGGTTTGCAGGACTAGAAGGACTAGCAGGGCTCTTTACGGCAGAGTCCCACAACCCCGAATCACGAGCTCTCATAGCGCACTAAAAGTCGGTTGTCCGAAATTTCCCTGCTAGTCCTGCAAGCCCTGTGCGGGCAATAACGACATGGGTTCTCGCGTCACGCTTGCCTCTGCTAGCCCCTGCATAACCCATGGGCCCACCGCGCGTAGTGATACGAGGACCGATGTACTTGCTGGCCGGACCGGCGGTGAAGATCACGGGGGGACAGTCGATCTCGTCGGCCCTTGTGGACGGCCATCTCGGCATCCTCCCAAGAATTCAGGTCGATGTAGGTGACCTTGACGCCATTGCCATACTCCTGAAGAGCGGCCGCCGTGGCCAGGTTGCGGTGGATGAAGATGACGTGTCCGGCGGCCTTAAACACAGCGATCTTCATCTCTTCGGTCCAGGCGTTGACGAAGGAGTGTCGACGTAGCGATCCCCGGCGATCGAACCAGTTGTGCAGGGCGAACCCGCCGTGCACGATACCGGTGACCGAAGGGGCGACGTAGGTGCAGCTGTTCCCGGCCTCGAGGATGCGGCTGTAGAGTGCCTTCTTAGGGATGTCGAAGCAGCGAGCCGCTTGAGTTGTCCAGATCGACCCGGGTGCGGTGCTTGAGCCGCTGGACCTCCCAATCCCCCAATCAGGACCACGGAGAGCTCGAAGCCAGAGCGTCGGCGAAGAGCATGTAGAACGTGTTGGAGCTGGTGGTGCGCGTGCAGAGCGACTGCTGTTCTGCAGTGAGGCGGAGGTGAGGGAACATGGCGGCCCGAGGCGGTCATGCTGTCAACGCCTCCGGCGGAGTGAACACCCGAGTGGAATCAGGATAGGCCAAACTCCATGATGGAGAGACCAGCTTTTGTCAGCCTCAGTTTGCCTGGTGGTAGAGGTCGACCAATCCCTTGAGCGTCCGGTTGTCGCCGATAACATCATGGGGAATCAGAGCGTACTTCCATGGCTTCCCACCGGTATCGGTTGCGTACTCCGTAGCCAATGCGCACCACTTCACCGCGATTTCGCACTTGAGCTTCACCTCGGTGTCATCGAGATCACCTCTGGCCTTTGGTTCCAGCATGTAGATGCAGTCATTGGTCTCGGCAACGAAGTCCGGTTGGTACTCCCGATGATCGGAACCCCATCTATAGAACAGCTGGAACTGACCCTTGCGCGGCTTGAACCACTTGACCTGCTCCCGCTCCAGGATGACGGCCAGCTTGCGCTCCGAGTCCGACTGAAACTTTTCCTCGGCGTAGAGGCAATGCTGGAAGCCGCCGAATAGATACCGACCGATATTGTTCTTGTCCTCTGGAGAGATTCGGTAGTCCCGAATCTGCTCACTTGCGGACATCGTGTAGGCGCTCGGCTTCAGCTCGGTGAACCCTTTCGTCACCTTGGTCTCGTAACCGGTCGCCTCTTCCCAAAAATGCTCCTGCATCTGGGAGTGGATGAAGCGGGAAATCTCGCGCTGGTAGCAGCGGAGAACCTTACCTATCTCGGTGTCGGAGAGGTAAGTCTGGAAATGTCTGACCGTCTGAGAGGCGAGATCGTAGAGCAAATCCGCGTGATCGTCGTAGGAGACGTCGTCGAAGTCGACCAGACCGCTGACGACATAGTCCTCGAGCCTCTTTTCGGAGGTACCTCGTGTGCCGACCGACAGGATTTCTCGCTCGCCGGTTCGGAGATACTGGCTCCAGAGGTCCTCTGAGGGTGCCGGATAGCGCATTGCATCCAGGTTGAGAGTGAAGGGATGGAAACCAGACTTCACCTCGCCGGTGGGAACCACGAGGATGCGTGGGATGTCGATCGTCTGCTTCTGCACCAGCTCGGTGGTCTTCGCCACGATCGCCGATATGTCCGGTCGCTCGACAACTCCTTCGAGGTCCATCTGAGGGCTTCGGTACTGCTCTTCGACGAGCCTGACGATCTCTTGGCGGACAGGGATAGCGCACAAAGCCGAAACCGATGGGACTCGCTCCGGCTGGCTCTCGAAGGTCTTTATAACGTCGTATGTGATCTGCGCGATCCGCTGCTCCTCCGGATTGGTAAAAGTCGGCGGCGCTGTCGGAGTCGGGACCATGGTCGTGGTGGTCGTCTGGGTGGGAGTAATACCGAGCCGTGTGGCGAGCTGCGATTGCGATACCACCGTCACAGTCTTCTGCTGCAGGTCGTTGTTATGCAGGACGATGGCCTTGAGGTGGACCGGGGAGTCGGCCTTGTTGGCCTCCTCGACGATCTCCTGAAACCGGTCATGAGCCACAATACTTAACGTATCGACTGCAGCCACCCCCGTGCGTTTGCCGTAGGGGAGCCTGAGTCCGCGCCCGATGGACTGCTCGATCAGCACCCGGGCATTCGCCGCGCGAAGCGGGACGATCGTGTAGAGGTTAGTGACGTCCCAGCCCTCCTTCAGCATGTTCACGTGGATGACGATCTCTGTGGGCTCGTCTGTGCGCTCGACCTTCAGGAGGCGGGTGATCATCTCCTCCTCTTCGGCTCCGCTTCTGCTGGAGTCGACTTGGATGACCTTCTCCTTGTACGCCCCCTCGAAGAAGCTGTCGGACTGGATCAGGTCAAGTAGCTCCTTGGCGTGTTCCGTATGGCGGGCGATGACGAGGACGAACGGCTTGACGATCTCGCGGGAGTTCTCCCGGGCATAGGTCTCTAGTTGGACCTTGACGCTCTCATGCAGTCTCACGCCATCTTCGAGCTTGAGTCGCTCGATCTCCTCGGCGGACATGCCTATCGGGTTGAAGTCCTTGCGGGTGACGACGGCGGGCTCCTTCACGAAGCCGTCCTCCATCGCGCGACCCAGTGGATAGTCGAGGATGATGTTTTTGAAGTTAGTCATGCCTCGGGCGGACTCGACGAACGGCGTTGCCGTCAGCTCGAGCCCGAGCACTGGCTTCAGCTCGTTGATGGCCTTGATGCCTGCAGAGGCGCGGTACCGATGGGACTCGTCCATCAACAGGACAAGGTCGGGCAGGTTCGCCAGGTACTCAAAGTAACTTGCGCCGATGTACTCGGAGAGGCGCTTGATGCGGGGGGCCTTGCCGCCTCGAACCTCGGAGTTGATCTTGGAGATATTAAAGATGTTCACGTTGCACCGGATCGTAGTGTCGAAGAGCGTGGACGCCATAGACTCGTAGTTGTCTCCGGTGATGATGGCGGGGGCATCGGTAGCGAACTCCGAGATGCCCTTGAAGACATACTTCGGAGTGTTCGGGGTGAAGTCAGTGATTAGCTTGTTGTAGATGGTCAGGTTTGGGGCGAGGACGAAGAAATTGTTGATGCTGTGTGCGAGATGAAGATAGCTGATGAAGGCCCCCATCAGGCGAGTCTTGCCGACACCGGTCGCCAATCTGAAGCAAACCGAGGGGAAGTCACGCTCGAAGTCGGTGACAGTACCGTACTCAGACTGGATTGCCGAGAGGGCGGTTTCGACGTCCGTATCCTTGCGCGGCGGAGTTATCTCGGTGATCCGGTCCAGGATTTCGAGGGAGTGGCGTTGTGGTGGACGGAGGCTCAGGCGACCGGCAATGGCATTGACGTGACGGTTCATTCCCCCACCTCCTCGGCGAAGAGCGCCTGTTGACCAAGTTCGGGCGGAGCTTGTGGCAGATTCTCTACCTGCAAGCTGTAATCGTCGCGGCCCCACTCGCAGCGTGAGAGCACCTGCTTGGGAATTTTCTTGATGGTTAGGTTGCCGAAGCGGTCTGCCTTGCCTCGGAATGCGGTGCAGAGAACAAGCAGAGTGCGTTCTGGGCCGACCTCGTCGCTCAATTGCTGAAGTTGTTCCGGCGTGAGGTGGGCGGTGGTGACGTATAGGAAGTCGCGCTCGGTGGAGTAACCCTGCTGCCAGTAGGTCGTGTCGCTGGGAGCGTAGGTGAAACCCTCCAGTTTGCAGACGGCTTCGGCGAGCATATCCGCCTTGTATTCTTTGCTGATGACCCAGTTGCCCCACTTGTCCTGTGTAAGCAACGAAGGGGCAATACAGAAGTAGCGGAAGCCACCGCCACCTTTCCAAGTGACCGCTTTCGTTATACCGCTTTGGTCCTCGCCGCCGATAACCTTCTTCAATCGTGGCAACAGGTGGGTATTGCAGTGATCTCGCAACTCAATCATAATCCAGCGACGATTCATCTTATGAGCGACGGCGCCTGTGGTGCCAGAGCCCGCAAACGAATCGAGAACTAGATCGTCCGGGGAGGTTGCCAAGCTCAAGATCCGCTGAAGGAGAGCTTCTGGCTTCTTGCCGTTCGGAAATGCCACTCCGCCTTCGGCATGAAGATTGTTCGAAAGCAAATCGTCCCAAATTGTTGATGCTGGCAGAGCCGTAACCCACTCGCCATCAATCTGCTTCGCTTTTGTCGAGTAGAAGATCAACTGTTCACCATTCAGAAAAAAGTAATCGTCACGGCCTTCACGATGTGAGCAGAACACTCTGTCTGGAGAGCGTCGCGAACTACTCAGTGCCTCCCTAGCGTTTTCATTCACGTCCTTTGGCGCAACCCGAGCTGTCCTTACGACCCTACTCGGATCACTCAAAACAAACTTGGTCAGTTCCTCTTCGAGTTCTTCTCCAAAAGTTTTATTGAGATCCTTCACTGGAACGCCGGTTTTCTTGCTGAAAGCCTCTCTAAGGGGGATCGTCCGCCACGATGCAAAATCTTCCTCCGAGTTGACGATGTAGCGGTTATATCTATCGTCTCTTTCGGTTGACTGATAGACACGGTTTGGTCTCCATGCCGTCTTGTCCTTTGCGTAATACAGTATGTAGCTCGCGGTGCTTACAAGACCGGGGTTAACGGCCTTGGGGCCAGATGTTGAACTCTGTTTGAACGTTATTACCGCGATTCGGTTCTTCCGAAAGAACACTTCATCGGCGAGCGCGATTAGATACCCTAGTTCGTTATCGTCGATATGAATGAAGATTGAACCCTCATCCGAGAGGAGCACTTTTAGGATCTCAAGGCGATCTCTCATATTCGACAGCCAAATAGAATGCTCCATTCCGTCGTCATAGTGTTCGAACATTTCACCGGTATTGAAGGGAGGATCGATGTAGACGCACTTTATCTGGCCGGTAAACTCTTGCTCCAACGCCTTGAGCGCGAGCAGGTTGTCCCCGAAGATGAGGCGGTTGTCGAAAATGTCTTTGTCGGTGACTCGATGCGCGGCGTGGTAGCTCTGTGCGGGGTCTTCGAGAAGGATGCGCGGTTCCAACTTTGGCCGTTTTTCCTTACCAATCCAGGTCAGTTCAAGTTTCTGCTTCTTCGTCATAAGCTTCTTCAGGTCCAATAGCTGTTACTGCAGGCTCCAGCGGATGAGGAACAACGGCTGTGTCGATACTTTCTGGCTGAGCTTGCCTTCAAGTTTTGCGATGAGTGAATCGCGTTGCTTATCCACTGTATCCTGCGCGTCAAAGAGAGAGCGGCGTTTGTCGTTCCGTTGTGATTCCAGTACGCGAATTTGCTTCTGGCCCGCGAGCTTATCCTGCAGCGACAACGCGGTCGTGGCCGCGCGGCGGGCCTCCTTGATCTGGCGATCCAACTCCTTGATCTCGCGCTCCAGGCCCAGCTTGAGGTCGTCGGCCCAGCCGTCGAGCTTATCAGCCTCCTCTCCGAAGAACTGCGCGTTCCGCTCTGAGATGTCCCGCTGAATCTTGGTTTGGCGTTCACTGGCTTGGGTAGCCAAGGCGTCGGTGATCGAGGTGGGAGCAGTTTGCACCGCTCCGACGGCGCCAGGGAGCCTGAAGAGCCGGGCCGCAGTTTCCTCGTCAAGTACTACGCCGAGGTCAGTTATCCCGGCGAAGATCAGATAGTCCTCGGCTTGGTCGAGCGCCTCGACGGAAAGCTCAGATAAGGCCAGCCATCCGGACTTGCCCACAAGAGGTTCGAGCAGCGAGACCTTGCCCGTACGGCTCGCGTAGTCGAAACGAACTTCAGCCGAGGAGAGTTCTCGGTCCTTCGCTTGCTGGAGGACTGCTTCGGCGAGTGGATGATTGAGCCGGTAGAGGTGTGCCTCACCGGAACGACGGGGGAGCTCGTACAGTCCGAGCGGAATGTCGGCGTTGCCCGCTGGGAATGGTGTCGTTTTCAGCCGGAAGGCCGAGTCGCCCATGAAGTCGGCGTGGCCGTTCAGCTCGTGCTGAGTCACCTCCATCAAAAGCCGCTCGAACCGATTGAGGAAGGCTTTGGAGGCTTCGTCGCGAACTCGGAGCTTCTCGCGTACCTCGTCGTCGAAGTTCTCCAGGAGCTTGCGGCCCGTTGATGTCATTGCCTCGTTGATTTCGAGACTGAGCTCAAGCTGGAGCTTGTCGAAGGCGGCTTTGATCTCTTTCGGCTGACGGCAGTCTTGATAGATTTCGGCGATGCGCTTCTCGAAGTCGACCCCGGACCCGATCGCGCCGAGCACCTCGTCGCTGGCCCCGAAGACGCCTTCGAAGAGCTGGAACTTCTCAGAGAGGAGCTGAAAGACACGCTGGTCGGCGGCGTTGTTGCGGTTGAGGAAGTTGACGACCACGACGTCGTGCTTCTGCAGGTACCGGTGGCAACGTCCGATGCGCTGTTCGATCCGCTGGGGATTCCAGGGTAGGTCGTAGTTGACCACGAGGGAGCAGAACTGGAGGTTGACCCCCTCCGCACCTGCCTCGGTGGCGATCATGATGCGACCTTCCGCACGGAAGTAGTCCACTAGCGCCGAACGCATGTCTGCTGTTCGGGAACCCGAGACACGATCCGTCCCCTGATGCTGTTGAAGCCAGGCGGCGTAGATTTCCTTGGAACGATCGTCCGTGTTCGAACCATTGAAGAGGACGATCCCTTCGGAGAACGGGCTGTCGGCTAGCAGGCGCAATAGGTAGCTCTGTGTGCGCCGGGATTCCGTGAAGATGATCGCCTTTTCCGCCGCGCCGATATCCCGCGCCTTGGCGAAGGCGACGTCCAGAGCTTTGAGGAGAGCCCTGCCCTTGGCATTGTGCTCAATGGAGGAGGCAAGCTTCGCAAACGCTTCGAGGTCCGCAATCTCCTGTTCGAGGGCAACCCGGGCGGTCTCTGAGAGTTCCTCCTGGACGAGGTCGTCGTCCCACTCCTCAGCGGTCTCGTCCAGTCCCTCGTAGTCCTCGTTCAGGTCCTCTTCGAGTGAAGCATCCGGCTGGCGTTGCACGAGTCTCAACCGGAGCCGGTTGGCCATGGAGGTCAGGGCTCCGGCAATCGCGAAGGTGGAGGACGCGAGCAGCTTGCGCAGCACGAGGGTCATGAGGGATCGCTGACTTGGGGGCAGCGCCTGCAGGTTGGGGCGAAGTAGATAGTCAGAGACGGCGTGGTAGAGACGGTCTTCGCTCTCTTCTGGAGTGAAGCTTTCCACGAGGGGCAGACGCTTTGTGTAAGAGATGTAGCCCGTGACCTGACGGCGCAAGGTTCGATGGCAGACTGGTCTCAGGCGTGACCTGAGCGTCTCAAAGACCTGCTGCTGATTGAGATTGACGAACTGTTCGCGGAAGCTCTTGAGGTCGCCAAAGGTGTGCTCGTCGATGAAGCTGACGAGGCCAAAGAGCTCCAGGAGAGTGTTTTGCAGCGGCGTCGCAGTCAGTAGCAGCTTCGGAGTGTTGCCGAGCGCCCGCTTGAGGGTGTTGGCGATGACGTTGGTTGGCTTGTAGACGTTCCGGAGTCGGTGAGCTTCATCTATGACGACGAGGTCCCATGGCGTGTTGGCAACGTCCGCCGCCTTGCTGCAAGCGAACTGATAAGAGCAGATGACGAGTGCGTTGGCCTCGAAGGGGCGAAAATCACCCTGCTTGATCGCGGCGTTATATGACTTGGCCTCAAGGATCTTGCAGGGCAGGAAAAACTTCTCCGTGATCTCCTGGAACCATTGCTTCCGCAGATTCGATGGGGTGATGACGAGAATCCGGCGTTTGCGCTCCGCCCACTTCTGCGACAGAACGAGTCCGGCCTCGATCGTTTTGCCGAGCCCGACCTCGTCGGCGAGGAGGGCACCTTTCGCCAGGGGGGAGTTGAAGGCAAAGAGGGCGGCGTCGACCTGGTGGGGATTCAGGTCTACCTGGGCACTGGCCACGGCTCCGGCGAGCTTCTCGGCACTGTCGGAGGAGCATCGCCTAGTCAACTCGTGGGCGAAGTACTTGGCCTGATAGGGGGTTACATTCATACTGGCTCAGGATAGTTCAACACACTCTGAGTTCGGTCGCACTGCCCCTTTCGGCTAAGAAGCCTGTATTGGGTGTGAAAGTGGATGCTCAAGCAGCCTTTAGGTGAGTGTCCAGGGTTTGTCGACTGATCCCCAACTCACGTGCGAGAGCGGCCTTCTTTTCCCCGGCTCCTAACCGATCCCTGAGAGCTGCCACCTTGTCCGGTGTGAGCACAGGTTTGCGTCCTTTGTAGACCCCGGCCTTCTTAGCCAACGCTATCCCTTCCCGCTGCCGTTCCTTTATGAGTGACCGCTCGAACTCAGCGAACGCACCCATGACGGAAAGGAGCAGGTTCGACATCGCGTTGTCTTCGCCGGTGAAGGCAAGCGATTCCTTTATGAACTGAACCTTCACCCCACGCTTCGTAAGGCCCAGGACTATCGCACGGAGATCGTCCAAATTTCTTGCGAGGCGGCACATGGAATGCACAGCAAGCGTGTCGCCCTCGCGTAGAAATTCTAGTGCCGCCTGTAGCTGCGGACGCTTTGTGTCCTTACCGGACGCTTTGTCTGTGAACACCTTGTCCAGCTTGACGCCGTCTAGCTGCCTGAGTTCGCGTTGATCAAGGGTACTCACCCTCTTGTATCCAATTATGTGTCCCTGCACTGATAACTCTCCATTATGTCCAAATAGACTTTAGGACTATAGTGAGCATGAGTCAAGAAATTATCATTCACACTCTAATTGGACTTAATCAGAGGCGTAACTGGACGCTCATCTGGGGTATACCCCAAATAGACGGTTTAGCCACAAATGTCTAAGGCACTGTTTTTTCAGGGTGGTTTTGATCTAGTCCTCTCTAAATCGCCGACCAGTCTTACGAACCGGCGATTCAGGGTGAAGTTGCAGTTGCTCGGGACGGGGAATCACTTTGAGCACCTGGAGGATAGTATTTCTCTGAACCAACCGGGATTTTTGCTCGACCTTCCACGCCAGTTGGACCACGAGCGTGTCTCCTTCACCGAATGTCACCGTCCGCTCATGGACCTTCTTCCAGAAGTCGTCATCCTCTATCTTTGCAACCACCGTCGCGCCTTGCTCAAAGAAGGTCCAGCTGCTTGTCTCCGTGAAGGATAGTTTTGAGACCGTGAGTGCTGCCTGTCGTTTCCCGCTCAAAGCGGGAGAGGTCGGCAGTTCAGTCAGAGGCTCTGTATTGAAGTAAGCGACCTCGGATTTGTCTAACGAAGCCTGTTCGACTCCATCTTTGACTAATGAGATGCGATCCACTTGCGCCCCCGCCAGAGGCTTCACAAAACTGCTCAAGCCCTGCCGGATGGCATCATCTCCATACAGATTGAAGATATTGTTGGTTACAGTCTTTCTGTTCTCACCAATCGTAAGTTCCGTGCTCTCCCCAATCCTCGTCACGGCGTCCGGCTTCTTTCCTTTTAGCCACTTGTAAAGCTCTAGAAGCCCATCCTTTATTTCTCCTTTATGATGCCAAGCAAAGCCCAGAGCCGACGTTATTCCGGTGGCATCGAGGATCGGATGGGCTGTGATCAATTGCCTTCCATGCTCAGTGATTGTCTGCACTAGTTGCAGGTCAACAATGAATGACCCTTTGCGGAATCCGGCTTCTACGAATACGCCCGCCTCGCTTTCTTCCCCGTTCAGAATCTCGTTCGCTCGGTTGAATGTGTGGCTATAGCCCGCGAGTGAATCTGCAAGCAAAGAGGCATCTATCAACCCGTTCTCGACTCCAGGCCCATCGAAGACTAACTCCACTTTTTCTGTACTCACCAATGCCCCCTATCGTTCCACCTATACTAGTAGAAGTCGAGTGGGTAAGGCTTTGGTTTTCATGGTGTTCCAGTGGTAGTCTCCGGGCATACTCTTACGGAGCAAGACGAGACACGTGCTTATAGATTGGATTGCGGCGTTTTCTAAGCGCTCCGGGATTCCCACCCGCCGAAGCTGGTATCCCGGCAGACGGCTCTTACGAAGAAAAGTGGTCCGCCCGAGGGCACGACGCTGGCGGAATGCGCTGACCAAGGAGAGCTAAGCGACAGGTCTCTGACAGCTACGCCAGCGCAGCCCGGATGAGGTCAGCTTCGGTCATGGGGATGCGCATGTTCTTCATCCGACGCCCTTGATTCGCCGCTCCGAAAGACGGATGCAAGAGAGCGACCACGTTCGTCCGAACTCTCGCCGCAGGAACCTCGACGTCGCGTGCTGAATGGCCGATGCTGCTCCGGTCAATATCAGTCCACTTCTCGGCATCCCGCCAGGGCATAAGTGCGGGAATCAGACTGTAGGCGCGACTGGCAACCTCAGGGCCGAGCAGAAGTATCGCCGTCGGCTTGATCTCGCGGATCTGCTTCAACAAGAGCGAAAGACATGCCTGCTCGTACTCATGGTCAGGCTTTCGAAGGAAGCGTCCGGTCTGCTTGCTGCCGGGGAGAAGGCCGACAAACCAGTTGGTGCGAAAGCACTGAGCGGGGTTGGAACCGGCTTGAAGGAGTAGAGCGTCCAAGTTCCGCCACGTTGCTTTGTCGTCTTCACAGCCTGCTGACTGAATCTCGTTGCGGTAAGCCTGGCAGCCGAAGTTGTGCCCGATGGCGATGATCGTGGGGTGGTCATTCCGAACCATTGCCACATGACTCAGGCCGAAACCCTCGGGAAAGAATGCCGGGCCGGGGAGTCCTCCCACACCCGGTAGGCGGTCGGTACCCGATGGCGGCGCAATCGCCAAGGACTCTTCCTGCCATCGCGCGATCGATGCGAGCAAACTCATGAAGCCACTCTACGCGATGAGGGCCTCCATCTTCTCGACTATGCAGTGGATTCGGGTCTACGTCATCAAGACAAGCGGAATAGCCCGGCACGTGTTCAAGGAGCAGGTGCCGGGCAATATCAGCTTCATCAACGGTTGGTGGCACCACGGCTGACGACGCCGTTCAATACATATGAATTGGTCAACGGCATCGTGAAGTCGAAAGTGGGTTCTGCAGGCATAGGAGTGACCGAAATCACTTCGTCGTAGTAGTAATCAGCCACATAGATTTCCCGTAGCCGCTCGAGCGCAAGGCTTTTTGCCCAACTTTCCGCAAGAATTTCTGCCAGACGCTGGTACGTGAGCTTGGCATTCGGCGTTCGATCACAGGTGTTCCGATTCATGTAGTCCCGGACCTTGTAGTAAAGTGCACGATCTACCTCGGACGAGTTGCACACAGCACTGATAAGACCGCCGACGTTGGGAATGGAGTCAAGGTTCGGGTTCCGTTTCACACCCCGGAGTCCATCACAGGCCTTCTTCCGGATCTCACTGCGGAACCCTACGTTGGTCAGGAACGATTCTGCCTCAGCACCGTAGAGCATCAAGCGCCAGTATTCTTTTTCCGGGTACTTCGAAACACTCTTTTCCTTCAAGATACTGACGATTCCAAAGTGAACCAGCAATGCAACTTTAACTTCGGAGAGGAGCTTCTTCGACGCCGACGATACTTCGATGACGGAGCCATCGATAGAACACTCACAGTCAAAGTAGCCCTGAAGGACCGCACGGATGCCGTCACGGTTGAGACGACGCAGAACCGGTCCCAGAACCTTACCTGCGGCGTTGCAGCGCTTCCATCCGAGCAGTTCATAGAGCCGCTCAACGCCGACCTTCGAGTTGAAATAGTACCCCAAGGACTTCGTCTTCCCTGGCCTTGCGTAGATCCTGGGTTCCTTCCCGATGAGTGCAGTTCCAGAGTTGACGATGGCGCTCTGGACGACGGGGTCATCATTGCAGAGGAGAATGCGGTTCCATCCAAGGTGGCCGTCTGCCAGCGTTACCCCGACGAAATAAAGCTCGTCGTAGGACAGATCGGCGACCACCCCGATGCCTGATCCATAACTACGGTTGACCGTCAAATGGTGACCGGGGGTGATGTCTGACAGCTTCTTCCACACCCACCATCCGGCTTCGTCGATGGTAAGAAGCTTCTGGCTTGCGGTGGCCTTGATGTCAAGCCCTGACCGCGTGACGACATGGAACAGGGAACGGGAGCCGTTGTTGGTTAAGGCTGAGGTATGTTCGGCCTCGCCGTGACGATTGAACAACGGATAACGCATCGGCGTGTTCTTGTTCGTGCAGGTGGCGCCGATGCCGGTTTCAGTAAAGATTTCCCCAACATACTTCAGACCATGGGAGGAGATGATCAACTGATCAGCAGCAATACAGTGGCTTAAGGTGGGCCCGGGTTCAGGCTGGACGATGTTCTTCGGTGGGTGTTTAAGGGGCACTTTTGTTGTTCTCCGAGTGGTATATGCGGGGGGTCGTTAAACCTCCACTCGGGGTAATACCGTCGCGGGGACCTGAATCCTGAATTCGTAGGATCCTTTACTTTATTCGGCGCGTAGCGGGTCCAGTACTCGGGGCGATGAAGGATTCCCTTGGTGCGTGTGCGCTGATTGCGTCCCGCTCCCACGACCTCGACGGTGGCGTTCGTCAGAGCGATGAGGAACCGCTCAGGAACGTTCTGGGGATGCCGAGCAGGATCGCAGCGCTATAACGGCCCATGATGGCCATCAGCACAGCGTCACAAGCATCGGTATCGAGGTTGTGATACTTGCCCAGGTCCAGATACTCGTAAGCCTTGCCGACGTTCTCGACCTTGTTCTTATTGCCCGTCTTCTTCAATCCCATGAGCGAGCGCAGAGTAGACGCGTTGGTCATCTGCACCTGGGTCCTACCGAAGTCGGTCAGCAGCGAGCTCGAATCGAGCAAAACAAGATGCAGAATGCGGCTGATGCTGGTCAAAAAGTCGTTCCCCGGGGTGGGGGCCTCGAGCGAGATGATGAGACCAGTGCGCTTGAGAGAATCTAGGTGGTGCTCACTCCTTGCGAGAGAAGCCACAACCTGATCCAACATCCGCTTGAGCGTGAGAGCGATCGCCTTAGAACGGATCCACACCGGCACGCTGGCGTCGTCGGGCTTGAGGCTCCCCACGTCCAACCAGCGAGCGGTCTGTCCACTCGGACCGTTCTCGACAAGCATGAAGGCGTATCCGGTGCGGGACAGGGAGGGATCGAGGCCCAGGACGAGCCAACGATCGATCGAATCATCGGGAGGGATGATCTTCAGCTCGGGAGGCGCAGGCGGGGCCTTGGGGGTCCGCTTCCGCTTGATCTTCACTCCATCAGCAATCTGATCGAGCATCTCCGAGTTGTCCTTCCGCACTGCACGCGCTCTTGCCACAACGACTCCGTCTATCTGGGTTCAGGGACAAAAAGGACCGGAGCTACCGAAGCAGCTCCGGTCGCGAGGGACTACAGGTCGTCGAGGTTCTCGGCCTGGAGCTTGGCTCCGGAACCGGAACCGGCGGCGGAATTGCCAGAGAGCACAGCCTTGAGGTCGAGCTCGGTGACAACCTTGCCGAGCTTCTTCTTCAGCTCAGCTCCGTCAGCGAACTTGGCAGCCTCTTCGAGCACAGTCTTCTCGAGCTCGGGGTTGGCACGGAAGCGGGCCTTGTTGGACACGCGAACGTACTTGAAGCCGATCCCGTTCTCGCGATATGCCATCGCGAAGTCGAAGGAGTGCGCACCGGCGTCATCCTAGGACACGAGTTCCGAGATGCCACGGAAGCCTGCCTGCGAGAGCTTGATCCAGCCGAGCTCCCAGAGGATCGCGTGGTTGGGATCCTTGGGGTACTTGCCATCGGCGGGGTTCGCGTTCTTGTACTTGACCGCGAGTACAGCAAAGTTCAGCTGCGCCTTCTGGTCATCGTCATGGTTGAGCTTCCTGCAGCAGGGAGCGAGTTCGCCAATCCCGATTCAATTGAACCAAGTAGACTCCGGCTTCCGCGTACGAACAAGAATTCTCAATGGGCGCACTAGAGGAGTCGCTCTATGATGGATCAACCGCACGAACACCATGAACGCACCCGTCATCTACCGCCTTATTATCGAGCGCTTCCGTTGTATCAAAAGCTTCACTTGGCAACCCGCCAAGGGCGTAAATGTCATTTTGGGGGGAGGCGACGTCGGAAAGACCACCATCCTCGACGCCATCGCGCTTTTGCTTAGCCCTACTAACCCCGCAGCGCTAGCCGATACCGATTATTGTGCCAGGGCCATCGACGCAGGTTTTGTAATCGAAGCAGTCGTCTCGCTGCCGTCGCAAAGCGGGATCAACGGTCAGACCAAGCCTTCCTGGCCGTGGCAATGGGACGGCAAAGATATCAAGGTACCGACCATCACAGGAGAAGCTTCCAGCGGCGAACCAGTTTATCGATTTCGTCTGCGTGGAACGGAAGAGCTGGAGCTCATTTATGAAATCATCCAGCCTGACGGCACGGCCGACAGCCTATCCGTTGCGCTGCGGCGTAGCATTGGCCTTGTGCGCCTGAGCGGGGATGACCGGAACGACCGTGACCTCCGTCTCGTACAGGGCTCGGCGCTGGAGCGACTAATATCGGACAAAGCATTGCGCTCCCGACTTACGACCGAGCTGGCCAAAAGCGATGTCGCCAGCCAGCTTGAGCCGGAAGGACGGATCGCGCTCGAGACATTGGATTCTGTTTTCAAGGCAAAGAATTTGCCTGACAATCTCGACCTCGCCCTCACGGGAGGGCAGGGACTGTCCATCTCGGCATTGATCGGGCTTACCGCGAACCGTGACGGCGTGCAGCTACCGCTGGCCAGCTGGGGTTCTGGAACGCGACGATACGCAGCGCTTGCAATTGCAGAACAAAACCAGGGCGAAGCTCCCATCACAATTGTCGACGAGGTGGAGCGCGGCCTTGAACCTTACCGGCAGCGCGTCCTGATAGAGAATCTTCTAGGCGGTCCGTCGCAGGTCTTTCTCACCACCCATAGTCCGGCCGCTATTTCGGCCGCAGAGGAAGCAAGCCTCTGGTATGTCGATCACAACGGCAGGATAGGTGGTCTGGCATCGGCAAGTGTGGCGCGGCAGCGCAAGCACGATCCCGAATGCTTTCTGGCCCGTCTGGCTATCGTTGCTGAAGGTGTCACCGAGTTTGGCTTCGCCTCCGCTCTGCTCGAAAAAGCCTTTGGAACTGTCCTGCAGAAGCATGGGGTGCATATAACGAATGGCGGTGGGCATGAATCTGCGCTCGGACTCCTCGAAGCGCTATCAGTCGCTGGCCTCCGCTTCGGCGGGTTTGCCGACGACGAAGGAAAGCATCCGGAACGTTGGGAACGGGTATCGGAAAAGTTGGGCACTCTTCTCTTCCGCTGGCAATCCGGTTGCCTCGAAGAGAACATCATCGCCGCGTTGCCGGACGATAAGTTGGAAGCGCTGCTCATTGACCCAGAAGACCAAAAAACTGGGATGCGCCTGCGGACGCTGGCCGATCGGTTGGGAATCCGGGAGAAGGATTTTGTAACAATTAAGGCGACCGCCGACACGGAGCTCCGCACACTTATTCTCTCGGCGGCCTTGGGCACTGTACCGCAGGATAAGACCGGGGAGAAAAAACAATATCAATCCCACAGCCAGACTTGGTTCAAAACGCTAGACGGCGGCCGTGAACTCGCGGAGAAGATCTTTAGGCTCGGCGTTTGGCACAATCTGAAAAATCAATTGCTGCCTTTCTGCAACGCCGTCCGGAAGTCGGTTAATCTCGATGAAGTTCCGGATTTGAACACGTGAGTGATGCCAGCGTTTATGCCGCACTACGATCGGATATGCCCCTCGTAGTGGTGGAAGCACCTGCCGGATGCGGGAAAACCACCAGTGGCGCCGACTACGCACGTGAGATTGCCGTCGCCAGCAAAAAACCTCGGCTTCTTATCCTGACGCACACCCACGCGGCCTGTTCCGTTTTTTCTGAGCGCACGAAGGGCGTCGGCGCCAACATTGAAATCCGAACCATCGATAGCGTCATTGCACGAATAGCCTCCGCTTATCATCTGGGCCTAGGCCTTCCGTCCGATGTATCTTCTTGGGTCCGCCAGCGACGGGATGGGTATCGAGAACTCGCGCTCACTGTCTCGGCGCTTTTGCAGCGGCACCCGATGATAGTCGCCTCGCTAGCGCAGCGGTATGGCATCGTGATCTGCGACGAGCATCAGGATTCCAGCGGCGACCAGCATTCCATTGTTATGGCGCTTCAGTCCCAAGGAACGAAACTTCGAATCTTCGGCGATCCGATGCAAAAGATATTCCGGGAGAGATCGCGGGTGTGCACCAGCGTCGCCTGTGACTGGGATACCATTACCCGACAAGCACACGCATATGAACAGCTAGATCATCCGCACAGGTGGACGAACGGATGCACAGAGCTGGGGCAATGGACTCTCGCCGCACGAAGTGCCCTCAAATCGGGGGGGACCATCAACCTGCGCACCGGTTTGCCTCGCTCCGTCACGGTTGTATTCGCGGAAAACCGGTCTCGAAGAAACAGGGAATATCAGCTCTCTTCGCAAGACCGACGACCGATCGACACCTTTGAACGTATGTACTCGTCTCTGTTAATCTTGACCCGTCATAACGACGCTGCCCGCTCGCTACGCGCGTTCTTCAATCGCCGCATCACCTTGTGGGAAGGGCATACCCGCACTAGTCTAGAAAGACTCGTCGATGGGCTTTCAGCCGGGCGAGGCGACGCCATGGCCGTGGCATCGGCCACTGCCGCGTTCGTCAGCGAGACTGGCAAAGGATTCAGTCCATCCGCCTTTGGCAACCGATTCGAGCAAGAGATACGCGACGGCTGTACCGGTTTGTGCCGTGGCAAACCCGCAGCCATTCAAGGCCTCGCGCGTTTTCTGGTAGACGAGCCTAATCACTTCGGAGTGGCCAAGATGCTCCGTCGACTATCTGAACTTGCTTCCAGCAACCAAAACTTCGCCGACATCAAGATTGACTGCCATCGAGAGTTTTGGGAGGCGACTCGTCTGGGCGACTTTGACAGTGCGGAAAACGCGTTTGCTGAGATTACCCACCGCCGGGTTTATTCTCGGCCTATCCCTGCGGAGAGGGCTATCAGCACGATACATAAAGCGAAAGGGCTGGAGTGCGGAAGCGTGATTGTCATGCCCTGCGATGCCCAAATGTTCCCCGACAAAGAGGACGCCCGCTGTCTACTGTACGTCGCGCTCAGCCGTGCAAAGAGTCATCTGATGCTCGTGGTTTCCCGTAATAACCAGAGTCCACTGCTTACGATCTGAAATTCTCGCAATTCATTGTACGCCGGGTACGAAGGCGAATCAGGTCGTGAATACTCGATTAGGAGTTTGGCCTGGCATGCGCCGGATCAATCTCGACGGTTGAAGCGGTCGATTCTAGAAGTCGGATTGGCGTCGTGAAGCAGCGCACGGGCGAGACGCATTTATGGGTACCCCGTGACCCGGCCTTCGAAATGGGTTTGTCGCCTTTCTGGAATTGCACAAATGACTGTTCAGGTGCAGAGATTATGTGTATGGAACAGCCAACAGAACAAGCAGAAAGTAGGTACGTTGAATTGTGGGTACTACTTCGACATCTCGACGCCATGAGCCGCGGCCCCGAGCAATGGGCCGGTTTACCGCTAGCCCCATCCTTCGCGACTTCCGAGGGAGAAATACAAAAGTACATACTGCTTGGCTACTCAAACCCAGACCCGACGAGCCTGCCTAACGCGCTTATATACCTCGTGCCGATAGAGCGGTACCACGCCTCCGACAGTAGTCGGCCAACGTTATTGTGCAGCATCGGGCTTGATTTACTCGTCCCCTTATCGAAGAGTCTCTATTGGTCGGGTGATCTGCTCCACTACGATCAGCTGGAAGATCTCGCTCGCTTTTGCGGGCCGCTGATGAAGCAGTTGTCCCAGCCGGTGCCGGTTCCGTTGTCGTGTCGCCCTGGCACCTCCCAAAAAAGTAAGCCGGATACGGGCGGACAGACAATGGACGGTATGACGTACAGGGATGCGCTATATGCGCTACTCGCGAAGTGGTCGGGGTCGAGACAGCAAGTGCAGAACGCGATTTGGCGCACCACACCAATCGCGTGATCACCACACAACCAGTGCTCAAGTTTCTGGCGTTTCGATGGCTGCTTTGAGCCAGCCTGAGCGAGGTGATAGAACTATCGCGCAAATCTTATCTTGGAAAAGGTCTAGGATCACTATCAAACCGCCAAAATGCTGTGGAAGGTAAAGCCGCGGTTACCCATTGGGCTTGTCGTCGCTCAAGGAAGAATGCCCTGACATGAAGAAGACTTCATTCCTTATTCCTCGGATAGCTCTCGAAGCCTTGGAAGGTGCTGTTGATCGTCTTCCGGATCGTATCGTCGTCCGCGTCGGCGATATAGGTTAGGGTCGTGCGGAGATCACTGTGCCGGAGGTACCGCTGAACCGTCTGTGCCGGAAGTCCCTTGTGGTGGACGAATGTCGCAAAGGTCTTCCGCAGTTTGTGCAGTACGAACTGACTGCACACTGGGTATGTCATACACGACTTCTGCTTCTTCTTGTTGCCACATTGGCCGCAGTTCAACCCAGCGCGGAGAGCGAGACGCTTGACTATGCGAAGTGCATGTCCGTTTGGCTTACCGCTCTTTCCCGGGAAGATCAGACGCGTCGTCGGATACCGTTCCCGCCGAGCTTTAAGGACACACACGAGAACATCCGGGATAGGGAGTGAGCCTTCCTCCTTGTCCTTGGGCTGATACCCCAAATCGAGGTGTTCGGTGACCGTATACGTCTTGAGTCCCAGATCTACGTCGGTCCAGCAAACGAACTGTGCGTCCCGTTCACGGGCACCGGTACAGAGGAAGAATTGGAGCAGATCGGCTTCGTCCTGCGTCGCCTCGGCGAAGAGTTTGGCGAGCTGACTCGGATTGTATGCTCGAGCCTTCTTCTCTGTGAACTGGGGCAGATCCTTACCCTTCAGCAGCGACGGGAGGCCATAATGGTGAAGGAAGATTTGGAAGAAATCGATGCGGTTGCGACGAGTGCGAGGAGCGCTACCCTGTACGTCCTTCAGGAAGGACACATAGTCTAGTAGGTCCTTACGAGTGAGGTCTGCAAGTGGCTTGTCCGGGAACCGACGGTTGATCTCACCGGCTTCCTTTATCGCTTTGCGTTGGGATGCGGTGACCGGTACGCCGTCGATCTGAGCTTTCTTGACCGCTTCCGTCGCCGCTTCCCTAGCGACTTCGGGACTGAATAGGTAGAGCGTCTTCCTGTAGGCTGCGTAGGTCTTCGCAGACTTGTGTGTTTCTACTTCGGCCAAGTACTCCTTGATCGCATCGTTAAGCAGCAACCGAGTCGTAGACTGCTCTGGGATCCGAAGAGTCTGAGATGCGACCTCGGCAAGAATCTGGCACTTGATGTCCACGGCAGCGTCGCTGACGTGTTGGAGATCGCGAATCTTCTGCTGTAGTCGTGAAAGTGCGAGTGAAGGCTCCCTGCCGACAGGTTCCCATACCCGCTTACCCGCGTTGCGATAGCGGAGATGGTATGAAGCGTCGGGGAACTCGGTGGCTCTGTCAGAGTGGATGGCGTGATGAGGACGAAGGCGACCGTTCGCGGCGAACGCTGCCTTCAGATAGCGGTAGGATCCGTTCGGGAGACGGACACGGAGATACAACTGCGCGGGTGACTTCACGATTAGCCTCTTTGGGCTAATACCGTCGTCAGGTGCCGTTCAGTGATTATGGGAGTTGGTCAACCTTACAGATCGGGTAGCAACTGCTGGTAGCAGTGCGTTTCGACTGGTTCATAACCGTTGATGTAGAGGGGGTTGTAAGATTTCTGGCGGAGAGTGGGGGATTCGAACCCCCGATAGAGCTTTTGACCCTATAACGGTTTAGCAAACCGCCGCCTTCAGCCACTCGGCCAACTCTCCGAACCCTGCTTTGCTCGGGCTTTCAGGTGATTATACCGTGCCGCTCCCGGAATCTCGTCATCAATCTAAAGAACTCTTCGCTGAGCAGCACATTCTGCTGAGAACCGGGCGTCTCAATGACAACAAGCAGCTGAAAAGCCGGAAAGCGCTGACCTTGCGCTCTTCCCGGCTTTCTCGATGGATCTTATCAACCGTCTACTTGGCTGCGCCAATCTTGACGTCTTTCTCTTTCTCAGGCTTGGTATCGATGAAGCGCTGTTGCGCCTCAAGAACCTTCGCCCGGGCGAAGGAGGCGTCACGCCATCCCTTCACCTCAACCCGCTTGCCTTCCAGATCCTTATAGATTGCAAAGAAGTGGGTAATCTCCTTCAGCATGTGAGGGTAGATCTCCGAGAAGTTCCACACATCCTTGTAGCGAGGATTACCCTTGCCGACCGCCAGAACCTTTTCATCGCCCACACCCTGGTCACGCATCTCGAGCAGGCCTATGGGACGGACCTCCATGACGCAGCCAGGAAAGCTCGGAGCATCCACCAGAACCAGAACATCCAGCGGATCCCCATCGTCACCGAGAGTCGAAGGGATGAAGCCATAGTCGCCGGGGTAATGTACGGGGGAGTAGAGATTGCGGTCCAGACGGAATACGTGGAGCTCTTTGTCGTATTCGTACTTGTTGATTCCCTCTAGTGGGATCTCGATGACCGCGTTGATCACCTCGGGCGACTCAGGGCCCACAGGAAGCTCAAGGTAGTTCGGCATAAAGTTCAATTCTCTTCTCTTCATTCGAAAATTAGTGGCGTGCACTGGGGGCCAACGCGGCCATGGATGATCGAGTGCCTTTCAGATCGAGGAGCATAGGGCTGAAAGTCGCGCCATGTCTATAATCAAACAAGATGAAGGCACATGTCTATGTCACGTTGAAACGAACCGTGCTGGATGCCCAGGGGCAGACAGTCGCGGACGCGCTGCGCAGAATGCAGTATCGCGGAGTGGCCGATGTCCGGCAGGGGAAGTATTTTGTGCTCACACTCGACGATGGACTGGAGCGCGCCGAAGCCGAGGCCGAGGTAGCCCGCATCGCGCGCGAGGTTCTCACGAACCCCGTCATCGAAGAGTGCACCTTTCGCCTGGAAGACTGAAGCGAAAGCTTTTACCCGCCGCGAAAGGTTCGTTTCCCTAACCTTCCAGATAGACCGGCGTATTGATGCCCTTGGATGGTCAGAAGCATCTTCGAGACGTGCATCGTACTATCGCCCTCGCTCGCTGGAACCCGCGTGGCTGCGGGTGCTACGCTCATGAAAGAGGAGTCAAGCGTTGAGTGATGCATCCCTGGAAGCGGGCAGCGAAGCCGTCATTGAAACATCTCACGTGCGCGGCACCAGCCGTTTTGTAAGAGCTTGCCTGCGCCAGACGGTGGATCGTACCCCGGTCTGGCTGCTGCGCCAGGCTGGCCGATACATGCCGGAGTATATGGCGGTCCGCAAGCATCATTCGCTGCTTGAGATCTGCAGAACCCCCGACATCGCCGCCGAGGTCACAATCACAGCCGCCGAAAGGCTCGGCGTCGATGCCGCCATCATCTTCGCCGACCTCCTTCTACCCTTCACCCCGATGGGTGTCGACTTTGAGTTCCTTGCCGGTGAGGGGCCGGTTGTTCACACGCCCGTGCGCACGCTCGAACAGGTTCGCGCCGTTCGCACTGATCGTGTCGACGAACTGGGATATGTCGCCCAGGCCATCGAGAAGGTGGCGCACCACTTCTCTGCCCCTCGCGATGACGGCGACCAGCTGGGCATCATCGGATTCTGCGGAGCCCCATTCACGCTGGCGAGCTACATGATCGAGGGCGGCTCCTCACGCAACTACATCGAAACCAAGCGCATGATGTACAGCGACCGCGCCGCCTGGCCGCTCCTGATGGAAAAGCTCATTGACGTGTTGACCTGTTACGCCGCCCAGCAGGTCCAGGCCGGTGCCGATGTTATCCAGATCTTCGATAGCTGGGCCGGTGCGCTCGGCGTGACCGACTACAGCGAATACTGTCTGAAACCGACGATCGAACTGGTAAGGCGCGTCCAGGCAATGGGTGTTCCGGTCATCTATTTTGGCGTCGATACCGCCTCGCTTCTTCCGACCATGCGGCAGACCGGAGCCGATGTCATTGGGCTCGATTGGCGCATTCCGCTTGCGGAAGGCTGGAAAGCTCTTGGCGAGAACTGTGCCGTCCAGGGAAACCTCGATCCCATCGCGCTCTTCGCTCCTCACGACGTGCTCCGTTCGCGAGTCCATGAGGTGCTCGAAGCTGCCGCCGGTCGTCCCGGTCACATCTTTAATCTCGGCCACGGCATCGTTCCCGGAACCCCGGTTGAAAACGTCATCCAGACCGTGCAGTGGGTCAAGGAGTTCGGGGCACGATGAGCCACGCTGTCCTCCTGCTCGCTCATGGAACTCCCAACGCTCTTGGCGAGATGGCCGAATATCTCAGCAAGGTAACCGGCGGCCGTGCCCTGCCCAACGAAGTGGTCGAGGAGTTGAAGCATCGCTACGCTCAGATCGGTCTGGGCGACGCACCCGGTACCGAACCGCCGCCTCTGACCAAGTGGACGCTCGCCCAGGGACATGCTCTCGAGCAGGCACTTGGAGACACCCGCGTCTACATCGCGATGCGGAACTGGTCGCCATATATAGCAGACGTGGTCGCGCAGATGCGGGCCGACGGTGTCACTAAAATTCGCGCCATCTGCCTGGCTCCGCAGAACTCACGCACCAGCGTCGGCCTCTATCGCCGGGCGCTCATGGCAGCCGCGAACGAGATCGAGGTTGAGTTCGTAGCCGGTTGGGCTGAAAACCCTCGTCTGGTCGAGGCGTTCGCAGAGAAGCTTCAGCCCGTCTGGTCCGCTGCCAGCGCTGAGCTTGGAACCAACGCCCCAGTCCTGTTCACCGCTCACAGCGTTCCCTGCCGCACCATCATGACCGGAGAAGCATCCATCGCAGGAGCGCGTCCGGGAACTCCCATGCAGGACACACCCGATCCTTATCCCGTTGAGGCGAAGAGGACAGCAGCACTGGTCGCTGAGCGGCTCAGCGCAGAGGGTCTGACCGGAAGCGATTGGTATTTCGCCTTTCAGAGCCAGGGTGTCAGTGGCGGACCGTGGATCGGACCGACCGTCGAAGATACCCTCAAAGCGCTCAGGGCCGCCGGTCACACCGGCGTCGTCATGCAGCCGGTCGGCTTCGTCTGCGATCACGTCGAGGTTCTCTACGACATCGACATCGCGTTCAAGGAACTAGCCGATGCGCTGGGGCTGAAACTGTGGAGAGCCGACAGCCTCAACGATTCTCCAACCTTGACCCGCGCTCTCGCCGAAATCGCACGGCGCGAACAGCAGGCCGAGACAGGTCAACTCACCGCAGCAAAGGTTGGTTGATGCCTCAACCGGGACGAATCGCGATCATCGGCGGCGGAATTGCAGGTATAACCGCGGCCTACGAACTGGCGAGACAGGCAGAGGGCAGAGAGCCGCTGCACGTTGCCCTGTTCGAAGCCTCGTCGCGGCTCGGCGGAATCGTCGAGACCACTCGCGAGGGCGGATTCATCATTGAAGGCGGACCCGATGGCTGGGTCAGCGAGAAGCCCTGGGCGCGTGATCTCGCCGTTGAGCTGGGGCTGGGCGATGAACTGATCTCTTCCAACGACGAGCAGCGCCGAACCTACGTGCTCATCGACAACATCCTGAAGGCCATGCCCAACGGCATGCGCATGATGGTTCCGGCGGATCTCGCCGCTGTGGATGCATCGGATCTCTTCAGTGTGGATGCCAAAGAGGCCTTCCACCGCGAGATCGCGCGAGCCGAAGAGCTGAAGACGCAGGCGCCCGATCAAGACGAGAGTGTGGCGCAGTTTGTGCGGCGGCACTTCGGCGACGAGGTCCTCGACAAGATCGGAGCACCACTGTTGAGCGGCGTCTTTGGTGGCGATGTTACGCAGCTCAGTGTCCGCGCCGTTATGGCTCCTTTTGTCGCCATGGAGAGAGAGCACGGCAGTCTGATCGCCTGCCTGCAGGCACGCGCAGCCAAAGATCGCAAGACAGCTTTGTTTACTACCCTCCGAAGCGGACTCGGTACGCTGATCGACCGGATGGTTGCGGCGATCCCTCAGAACTGGATTCACCTCGGGGTCGAGGCGACCGCTCTGCTGCTAGAGAGGGATGGCTGGCTCCTGACGACCGACAAAGGAGAGCAGAGCTTCGACGCCGTCTTCCTGGCGGCTCCCATCCACGCCGCGCGCGCCCTTCTGCACCCGGTCGATACGCGTGCAGCCGAGCTGATGCAGATGGACGCCAGCTCTGCCGTCGTCGTTGGATTCGGCTTCGACGACGCATCCCAGGTTCCCGTGCCGCCGGGATTCGGATTTCTCGTACCGCCGGACTCGCGCAGTCTTCTCCTGGCCTGCACCTTCATGGATCAGAAGTTCCCGGATCGCGTGCCCCCCGGCGGCCGTCTTTTGCGCGCCTTCTTTGGAGGACGCTCCGCCACACGCGTGATGCAGTGCAGCAACGATGAGACTGCTGTCATCGCGCGGATGGAGCTGGCGCGAATCCTCGGACCGCTGCCCGAGCCGCGAGTGACGGGGCTGCGACGCTGGCCGCACTCGCTTCCGCAGTACGCCGTCGGCCATCTGGAGCGAATGGAAGAGCTGGACCAACGTGTCCGAGGGCTCGACGGTCTGTATCTGCTTGGCAACGGTTATCGCGGGGTCGGCCTCCCCGATCTGGTTCGCGATGCGCGTGCCGCAGCCCGGTCAGCGATCGAGCGCTGAGGCGAGAACGGCTTCAATCTCTTCGCGGCGCGGCATCGAGGGCGCGGTCCCGGCTCGTGTGACCGAGATACCTGCGGCAGCGCAGGCGAAGCGTGCCGCCTCTTCCAGTCCCCTGCCTTCTGCCAACGCGACTGCGAGGCCGCCGTTGAAGGCATCTCCCGCGCCTGTCGTCTCAAGGACCGGGCCTGCATCGATTGCAGGCAGGTGAGCAGTGAGCTCGTGGTTCTTCAGCAGGACACCGTTGGCGCCAAGCGTGATGGCGATGTTTGCCACTCCGCGATTGAGCAAGGCCTCCGCGGCCCGCTCCGCCGCATCTACGTCTTCCACCTCAATCCCGGTGAGAGCCGCGGCCTCCGTCTCGTTGGGCGTGATGTAGTCGCACAGGCCGTAGATGCTGTCGGGCAGCGGCATTGCCGGAGCCGGGTTCAGGATGGTCCTGACTCCGTGTTTGCGTGCGAGGCGCAAACCGTGTTCGACGACCGCGACCGGAAGCTCAAGTTGGGCGATAAAGATGCTGGAGGCAGCGATGGCCTGCTCGGCGCGGGCCACCTCTTCGGCGGTGAGTTCAAAGCACGCACCGGGAACGATGATGATGGCGTTCTCTCCGCGTCTCTCATCCAGAATGATCGCCGCCGCACCCGTAGCCTGCGATGTACTGGCGATAAAGCTCGCATCGATCCCCTCATCACGATAGAGGCTGCGAGCCATCTCTCCGAAGGAGTCGTTCCCCAGCTTCGTGATGAAGCAGACATCGCCTCCGGCACGCGCCGCGGCGACGGCCTGGTTGGATCCCTTGCCTCCGGGCCCGATGACGAAGGAGGAACCCATGCGGGTTTCGCCCCAGGCAGGAAGTGCGTTGACGTGAAACGCAAGGTCGGCGACAAAGCTTCCCAGCACGAGGATGCGGTTGTTTACGGTCAAATCTGACTCCCGATGCAAGCATAGCCGAGAGGGCCGAATCCGATTTGGTACACGTTATCCACGGAAATTTAACCTCACAGCCTTCAAAAGGCTTGATGGGCGCAGGGTTTCGAAGGATACTCCAACAAGAAGTTGTGGCCTTCGAAGACGGTTGCCACCGAGACACCACCGTGACCCGATATAGCCGTCAAGACGTACTTCGGATCCTGCACCTGAACCCGCGGCAGTTGATGTCGTGGGAGCGGGCCGGACTTCTCTCTCTCAAAGAACAGTACACGTTTGAAGACCTGGGACAGCTTCGTGCCCTGCGCGATCTTCAGGCCCATGCGGCAAAGACGCGGACGCGCATCTCAGCCAAGAGCATCCGCGCGTCTGTGGATGCGATGCAGCGAGTCGCGGGGATGCAGAATCCCCTGCTCGAGAGCTCGGCCGTACGCCACGGATCGCACCTTGCGTTCCGCCTGGGCGGCGTTCTGGTCGATCCGCTGACGCAGCAGCTTGCCTTCGACTTCGACGCCTCGGTCCGTTCGCGGCAGGAGATCGTCTACAACACCGAACTTCGCACGACCAATCCGGCCCAGAGGACGGCAGCGCTGCAGGAGATGTTCCTTCGCGCCGTACAGATGGAGGAGAAGCCGGCGACGATTCCCCAGGCGGCCACGCTGTACGAAGCCATTCTTGCCGCCCAGCCGAATCATGCACCGGCGCTGATCAACCTGGGAACGATCTACTACAACCTGCGCCAGTTCGAACTGGCCGAGGGGCTGTATCGCCGGGCGACGATCGCCGACCCGGAGTATGCCCTCGCGTTCTTCGACCTGGGCAACGTGCTGGACGAGATGCAGCACCTGGATGAGGCGACGTTGGCCTACCAGAAGGCGGTCACACTGGTTCCGCAGTATGCGGACGCTCATTACAACCTGGCGCTTGCCTACGAGCGGCAGGGGCACAAACGGAGGGCTCTGCGGCACTGGCTGACCTATGTGCGGCTGGATCCGACTGGGCCATGGTCCAATCATGCGCGGGAGCAGGCTCGAAAGATTCTCAAGTCAGAGAAGCTGTCGATCGTGAGCCGACGTGGAAGACTGGTCCGCGCCGGGTAGCCCATCCCCTAATATTACGCAAAATCCTCAAACAAGACGACTTAGCCTTGGATCTCCTGTCCTTGCAATTGCGTAAATCATTGAAAGCGCTAGCCGATGTAGGCGAGAACCCTGCAAAATCCTGAATCTGAACGAGTTAGGTTGATCACTTAGGGAGATCCTGACGCAAATTCCCCTGGTCACCTCGATCGCTACTTGATCCCTGGTTAAAGGATAGAAGAATGGAAGGGGAGAATCGGCAGGTATATCTACTTCCAACTCTGCAGCTTACAGAATCTGGCGCTTGACAGCCCTGCGGTGAACCAAGCCTCTAGAGGATCAGCTTTGCGATCGTCGCGAGCTGCATGAAGGAGGTCCCTTCATAGATCTTGCCGATCTTTGCGTCACGGTAGAGCTTCTCGACGGGGTAGTCCTTGACGAAGCCTGAGCCGCCGAAGACCTCCACCGCCAGTGAGGCGACGCGCTCGGCTACCTGCGAGGCAAAGTACTTGGCCATCGCCGCCTCCTTGAGGAAGGGCTGGCCCGCGTCCTTGAGGCGGGCGGCGTTATAGACCAGCAGGCGGGCGGCCTCGATCTCGGTCGCCATCCCGGCGAGCTGGAATTGCATGGCCTGGAAATCCACGAGGGCCTTGCCGAACTGCTTGCGCTCTTTCGCCCAACGAGCGGCGTGCTGCCATGCTCCCTGGGCGAGGCCGACCATCTGGGCACCGATGCCGATGCGCCCTTCGTTGAGGGTTTCGATCGCAATCCTGTATCCCTTACCGGGTTCTCCCAGAACGTTGGCGGCGGAGACGCGGCAGTCGCGAAAGACGAGCTCGCAGGTGCTGGAGGCGCGGATGCCGAGTTTGTCTTCCTTTTTGCCAAGAGTGAAACCGGGGGCGTCCTTTTCGATCAGAAAAGCCGTGATGCCCTTGTAGCCGGCGTCGCGATCGATGGTCGCGAAGACGATGAAGAGACCGGCCTCCTTTGCGTTGGTGATCCAGAGCTTTTGCCCGTTGAGAACGTATTCGTCTCCGTATCGTGTGGCGCGGGTCTCGAGGGCGAAGGCGTCGGAGCCGGAGGCGGCTTCGCTGAGGGCGTAGGCACCGATGGTGTCGGCGGCGAGGCGCGGAAGGTAGCGCAGCTTCTGGTCTTCGTTGCCCCAGCGCACGAGAGCATTGATGCACAGCGTGTTCTGCACGTCGACCAGAACTCCGACTGCGGGATCGACCGCAGAGACTTCTTCGACGGCGAGGATGGCCTCGAAGAAGGTGCCTGCGGCGCCGCCGTATTGCTCGGGCACCTCGATCCCCATCAGGCCGAGAGAGAAGAGCTGGTGGAGAAGCTTTGGGTCCATCTGCTGCGAGTCGTCCATGGAACGGACGAGGGGTGCGATCTCTGCGGCGGCAAACCGGCGAACCGTGTCGCGAAACATGCGCTCGTCGTCGGTGAGCTGGGTTAGGGCTGCGGGGCTGGTTTGAACCATGTGGTTGTGACCTCAGAGAAGATGCAAGTGGTGAGTTTAGCCGGTGGATGGGCGATTGAGAAACGGAGAGGAGTTCGAGGATGGAGACCGCAGATCTTTCGACTTCGCTGCGCGCAGGGTGACCCCAGATGAGAAAGGCGACGACTGTGACTGCTTAAAGGTTTTAGACTGGTACTTAGTTCATTTTGCTGATGACCAAGAAACCGAACCCGCAGCGAACTCCCCTTCCCTTCCTCGGCGTCGCATGCGCGGTCGGGGTTTCTACGATGTATTACAACCAGCCGCTGCTGGAGGAGATTGGCCGGACGTACGGCGCAACGGCTGGACGCACGGGGTTTATCGCCGTGGCGACCCAGGTCGGCTATGCGCTGGGGCTGCTCTGCTTTGTTCCGCTGGGAGATGTTCTGGAGCGGCGCGCCCTCATGATGCGGATGTATGCCGCGGTCGCTGCCGGGCTGCTGCTGGTAGCCTTTTCTCCGACGCTCAGCTTTCTGATTGTGGGTTCGGTGGTGATTGGACTGCTGGCCTCGGTGACGCACATCGTTCTGCCGATTGCGCCGGACCTTGTCAGCCATGAGGAACGTGGCCGCGCTATCGGCACGGTGATGACGGGGCTGCTGCTGGGGATTCTGCTGGCCCGCACCTTCGCGGGATGGGTGAGCCACATCTCGGGCTGGAGATACGTCTTTGGCGTGGCCGCAGTGATGAATGGGATCTTCGTTCCGCTGTTGTGGCGGGTGATGCCGAAGCTTCCACCGAAGCAGAAACTCAGCTACGGCGATGCGATGCGATCGCTGTGGACGCTCTACAGGACGCAGCCTCTGCTGCGCGAATCGAGTGCGATCGGAGGCTTGGTGTTTGCCTCGTTCAGCTGCTTCTGGACGACGCTGGCCTTTCTGCTGGAGAGTCACTACCGCCTGGGCGCAGGTGTCGCCGGAACGTTCGGACTGGTGGGAGCCGCAGGAGCGCTGGTGGCTCCGATGGCTGGCCGAATGGCCGACAAGCACGGTTCGCGCTGGGTGATCTCGGTGGGAATGGCGCTGCTGGCGTTATCGTACGTTGTGCTCTGGGGGCAGGAGCGGCTGCATATGGCGACGGCGCTGCACCTGGTGGCGCTGGCCCTTGGGGTGATCGTGTTGGATGTGGGAGCGCAGATGTGCCAGGTGGCAAACCAAACGAGGATCTTCGGGCTGGACCCTTCGGCGCGCAGCCGGTTGAATACGGTTTACATGACCCTCTACTTCACGGGAGCTGCCGCAGGGTCAGCACTGTCGACGATGGCGTGGGTCCACTGGCGATGGAACGGCGTATGCGGACTGGCGATTGTGCTGATTGCGCTGGCTGCGCTCCGCCATTCGTTTGGGTGCCGCAGCACCGACCAGGACCTTTGCCACCCGACGAGAGAAGATGAGTTGATGGAGGCCTGAGGGCTTCGTTTTTTGCAGAGGAGAGACAGCCCGCGCAGAGGTTTGGTAGGCGAGGCAGGGATCGAACCTGCGACCCGAGGGAGAAACGGTCACGCTGTTAGGTTTCCGCGACTCTCTCGAATAGAGAGGATGGTTTCAGGCGAACCAATCCGAGTCGATTTTGCAGTGATTTAGGGCAGATGTGCCTCGACGAGAGGTTGCATCACAGCGAAGCCCGCCGGGGCCGGGTGAACTCCATCACTCGTCATCCCTTCGGCATAGTGGAGCCCGTCAGTGCTCGTAAGCGCCGCGTGATAATCGACAAGGGTAATACCCTCGTCAGCGGCGAAAGTCTTCAGCCACGCATTGAGCTGCGCGATTTGCTCGTATCGTAAGGCTGTCTGATCAGGAGCGGATGAGCCGCACATGGAGTCGCTGTAGCATCCCCAGGGTGGAATTGTCCCGATTACCACTTTGATCCCATAGCGCTTGGCCATCCTTACCATAGATCGCATACGGGAGCATGTGTTCCGATCGCCTTTGCAAAGGACCCAGCCCGGGTAAATGTCGTTCGTCCTGCCAGGATAGGGACGGTGCCGGGGTGAAGAAGCAGGACATCACGCTCGAATCTACCGGCGATTGCACTGGAAGTTTGCCCCGGGATGCCTTTGTTGATCCAGTTCTTATGAGCTTTGAAAGCAGCTTGCTCTCCCCAAAGCTCGGTGATCGAGTCCCCTATAAAAACCACATCGTTCGTGACAGGCAGTATGACGATTCCGCTACCACACGCCTGGACAAGGAGTAGAGGCAGAAGCAAGAAAATGCGTTTCATAGTCAACGGATTCTTAGTTTATCCAGAACGCGATTTATACCGTATGTGAGATGCGAAAATTTCGATGAAGTGCTTATCCCTGTTGTATGCCGATCAAGAATGATGACGCGCAGCATCTGTAAATGTGGGTGCTACGAGAGAATACTTCAGGGGTTGTTAGAGGCCCTGACTTCCCCGGATGAATGAACATGGGGCTTCAGTCGCGGGGTGAAGGATTTTTCAGTCCTGGAGTCAGAGTCTGGAGGAATCTTGCGACTTATTAGTTGTGAGGGTGGTAGGCGAGGCAGGGATCGAACCTGCAACCCCGAGCTTAGAAGGCTCGTGCTCTATCCGATTGAGCTACTCGCCCGCGCGTAATTCCTTAAAGCCGTGCTCTCACTGGAGGGCGTGACTACACTTATTGTAAACGGGGCAGATGCGGACTTTGCTTAAAAAGATCTGCGCCGTGCGGCGGGGTCACGTTTATACCGGAAGCTGGCGCTACATGGAGGCCGACCTGAAGAAAGTGGCTGGGGGAGATTCAGAACCAGCATTCTCTGAATGCGGTTTGGCGAGGCGGTCGAGTTTGCAAGTCCGCGGCGTTTCTTGCCTCAGATGAGGTTCCATTTACCGTGGGCGGCGAGTTGCTGGCCGATGGCGGGCTTCGCTGTAGCGTGGCTTCGATCAGGCGGTCGCGAAGGCTCGGGTGCGCAGCAGGCTGCTGACCTCTTCAAGAGCCGCGCCCCAGCGTGCTTCGGCGGCTCGATCGTCATAACCGAGCGCCTTGACGTACAGGCTGATGGCGAAGCCTTCCTGCGGACCGGCGAGATCGACCAGCGCGGGGCGGAGAACGCACTCCAGCATGGCGTAGGGATGCTGCAGCGGAGCTGCGAGACGCGTGATGCGGTGCAGCAGCTGCTCATGCTGGTGGAAGGAGACGAAGACGGAGCGCTCGCGCCAGAGAAGATCGATGTAGCTGATGAGGCCGGAGGGTCCGTCCTCGGGGATGAGATCGAGTTCATGGAGGAGTGGCTCGCGTTCTTCCGCACTCATCTTCCAGACGTCGCATTTGGCAGTGAAGACGGGGGAGCGGGTGGCGTTGAGAGCGCGCAGGGAGTGCAGCAGTGAGGGGTGCTGCGATGCTTCCTCAAGCCAGTCGAGGTCGTCGGGATTTTCGCGAAGATCAATGAAGTGCCGGGATCGGTCGTCGGGATCGGACCAGGGGACGACAAGGACCGGGTCATCCGCGCCGCATTCGACCGTCCATTCGCAAAGCATCTTTCTATCTTAGCGGCATGGCGCGGAGAGACGTCGGAAGGATGCCGTCCGGCCAGGCATATAGCTTCCTGCACATCGGAAGGATGCTTGTATTGTGCCCGCGACACCATCGACGTCATGGGCGAAATACAGGGATCCTTCGCTTTCGCTCAGGATGACGGCTCTATGGGAAGACGATGGCTTCCAACGGGGATTCCTTGCGTCTCGGAAGATGACGGCCTTCTAGTGAGCGCTTCGTGGGGAGAGCTGATTAAGAGAGTAGGCCCTCGACGATGGAAGGCGCTTTGGAGAGAGCGCTATCGAGCGCAGCGGGATCGCTTCCTCCAGCTTCGGCGAGATCGGGCCTGCCGCCTCCCTTGCCTCCGACGAGAGCGGCAAGCTGGCCGACGACCTTGCCCGCCTGCACGCGCGAGGTGAGGTCTTTGGTGATGGCTACGATGAGCGAGACTCGACCGTCTGCAGCGGCTCCGAGGACGACGATGCCGGAGCCGAGCTTTCCACGCAGTTCGTCGGCCAGATTGCGCATCTGGCTCTTGTCGAGAGCGTCGACGCGCTGCGCGAGCACCTTGACGCCCTTGACCTCGACCGCAGTGGCCGCCGCGTCGGAGACGGCAGCGGAGGCAGACTTCATGCGCACCTGTTCGAGCTCGCGACGAAGCTTCTTCATCTCTTCTTCCTGCACGGCGATGCGGTGACGCAGGGCATCGGCAGGAGCGAGCTCGGTTGCGCCGACCATCTGGCCGACGACACGGGCGACTTCGAAGCCGCGACGGAACTCCGAGAGCGCGCCGGTTCCGCTGACGGCCTCGACACGCCGGACGCCGCTTGAGACGGAGCCTTCGCCGACGAGCTTGAGCAGACCGATCTCTCCGGTGGCGCCGGTGTGGGTTCCTCCGCAGAGCTCGGTGGAGAAGTTGCCGATCTTGACGACACGCACGCGCTCGCCATACTTTTCGCCGAAGAGCGCCATCGCGCCGAGCTCGTTGACGGCGACATCGATCGGGACATCGACCATGGTCTCGACGGGAGTGTTGGCGAGGACTTCGCGGTTGACGAGATCTTCTATCTGGGCCAATTCCTCGTCTGCAACTCCAGCAAAGTGCGAGAAGTCGAAGCGCAGACGCGACTGGTTGACGAGCGATCCGGCCTGCTTGACGTGCTTGCCGAGGACCTCGCGCAGAGCGGCGTGGAGAAGATGGGTTCCGGTGTGATTGCGCTCGGTGGCGAGGCGGTATGCAGCATCGACGACGGTATCGACGGTGTCGTTGACGGCGAGCGTCTCGCGCGCCCTGACCTTGTGGGCGAAGACTCCCTGGACGGGCCTGGTCGCGCCAAGGACATCGGCGACCACGGTGTTGTGATCGTCGGAGTAGAGCCAGCCGATGTCGCCGACCTGGCCGCCGGAGTCGGCGTAAAAGCTGGTGGCGTCGAGCACGACTTCGCCCTGCTCACCTGCTTTCAGCTCTGGGACACCGGCACCGTCCTTTACCAGCGCGAGGATCTTTGCGCCTTCGACCTTGAGGGCGGAGTAGCCTTCAAACTCAGTCTTGGCGATCTCACGATAGACGGGGGCAGCAGACTTCTGCGAGCCGCCCTTCCAGGAGGCACGGGCGCGGGCCTGCTCCTCGGCGCGAGCGCGTTCGAAGCCGGCCATGTCGAAGGGAATGCCAGCATCGCGTGCGGCGTCGACCATGAAGTCCAGCGGCATGCCAAAGGTCTCGTAGAGATGGAAGGCGGAAGCACCGGAGCGCAGCGTCTCCTCGTTCATCTGGCGTAGCCCAAGCTCGAGCGTACGGGCGAACTGCTGCTCTTCGGCGAGCACCACCTTGGCTACCCGGTCGGCGGATTCCTTCAGCTCCGGGTAGGCGGCGGCCATCTCGTCGCGCACGGCGTAGACCATCTCGTGCATGAAAGGCTTCTCCTGCCCGAGCAGGCGGCCGTGGCGGATGCCGCGCCGCATGATCTTGCGGAGGACGTATCCGCGGCCCTCGTTTGAGGGAAGGACGCCGTCGGAGATGAGGAAGGTGGCGGCGCGGGCGTGGTCGGCGATGATGCGCAGGGACGCCTGCGAGCGGGAGTCGATCTCATGATCGGGCTCGACCTTGTGGCCGGTGAGTTCTTCAGCGCGCTTGATGAGCGGGGTGAAGAGGTCGGTCTCGAAGTTTGAGAGGACGCCCTGCAGGACGCTGGAGACGCGCTCGAGGCCCATGCCGGTGTCGATGGAAGGCTTGGGAAGCGGCGTGAGGAGCGGGCCGCCGGGGGTGACGGTGCGGTCGAACTGCATGAAGACGAGATTCCAGATCTCGACGTAGCGCTGCTCGTCCTCGCCGAAGGGCTTGTCGACGGAGGGATCTTCGCCCGCCTCTTTGCCGAGGTCGTAGTAGATCTCGCTGCAGGGACCACAGGGACCGGTGTCGCCCATCGCCCAGAAGTTATCCTTCGCGCCGAGTTCGAAGATACGTTCGGCGGGAACACCGGCGTCGAGCCAGAACTGGTAGGCCTCGTTGTCGCGCGGCACGCCCTCGTCGCCTTCGAAGATGGTCACGTAGAGCTTCGCGG
>NZ_JAEDXW010000015.1:0-144292 GCF_036877565.1 Edaphobacter sp. HDX4 | reverse complement strand
AAACCGAACGAATGGCCCATCATCGCCGCGAAGCGGCTAAGGTGGGCCATTCACGCGAGAGCACGAACCAGACGACTCTTCACTCCGCCCAAGCTTTTCACTTCTACAACTGTCATCCTGAGCGAAGGCGCAGCCGCAGTCGAAGGATCTGCGGCTTCAGCCGTGCCATACCCCTCCTTTGGCAACGGGGGCTTCAGTCCCTGACTCCTACTTCGCACCCGCAGGAAGCATCGCTGACTCTCTCCCGATCGCGATCACAAAGTAATTCGCCGGCGTCGTCCCGACATTCTTCAGCCCGTGCATCACGTCCGAGGCCGCGAAGATCACACCCCCCGGTCCGACCTTCTCCATCTTTCCGTCATTCTGAAACTCCAGATCCCCTTCGCGGATAAACATGAACTCCGAGTGCCGGTGCTTATGTGGAGGATGCGGCATCTGCCCTGCCGGCAGCGTCGTCTCATGGACCTCAACCGCCTCCCCGGTCGCCAGAACCCCCTGAACCACAGACCTGCTGGCGCCGCCATTCGCGTTATGCTTCACCGGCAGCGAATCGAAGGTCCACGTCTTCGACTGCGACAGAACGTCATTCGACCGCGCCTGCGCCTCCCCATCGAGCGAAAGGCCTCCCACTGTTGCCAGAGCCGAAAGAGCAATACAAAGTTCACGACGATTGATATTATTCATGCCCGTCATCCTAACCGAAGCCCAGCCCCCTCGTGCAAGTAAGACGCTTTCTCTGGAGTCGTGTTTCACAGGACTGAACCGCACCTCAGCTGATGGGCACGTCTTCGCCACCGCTTCTGCGTTGGGAACTGCAGCCGGTGCGGCTGATTCACACGTCCGGGATCCATCACCATGAAGACCATCCGAGATGCATCCTCATCTCAGGCTTTGCAGAGATCCTGCCGCCTTATAGGCGTTGATCACGATGCCAGATGGAAAAGCTTTCGTGCTGACGAGCTCGAAGGAGCGGGGCGGGGTTCCCTCCGCAAAGAAGCGCTTCCCCGTACCCAACAGGACCGGATAGACGATCAACAGGACTTCATCCGCAAGCCCATGTTCGAGCAGCGTCGACGTCAGCGTAGAGCTACCCCAAAGGATAACATCCGGGCCGTCCTACGACTTAATGCGTCGAACGCCCTCAACGATGTCCGATCCAAGGCCCTCGAACGGGCCCCATTCAAGACTTTCAGGATGGTGGGTGACTATATATTTTGTTGCCGCATTGATGCCGTCCGCCATCGGACTGCTCGGCGCCTTTGGCCAGAAGCCCGACCAGAGATCGTAGGTGCGCCTGCCGAGCAGCAGATCGAAGCGGGCGCCATGCGCGGCGAGGATTGCATCTCTCCCAGCGGGGTTCCGATAGGGCACGGTCCAGTCGCTGTAGGGGAAATCGCCGTCATCGGCGGAGTGCTGGATCACGCCGTCCAGCGAGATGTGTTCCATGATCTTTAGCTTTCTCACTTGAGTCTCCGTATTCCGGGATACAGTCTCTATTCTGTTGGCATTGCGAGGAACTCGCGTACTTCGACCGATGCGCGGCAGGCGACGACGGCTTTGCGTCCCCACGTCACTGCCTCATCCATGTTGGCTGCATCGAGTATCCAAAACCCGCCAACGTGTTCCTTCGTCTCGAGGTATGGTCCATCGGTGATGACCACCTCTCCGCCGGGCTGCTTACGTAGTGATTTCGCGTAGCGCGCCGATTGCAGGCCGCCGGCGAAGAACCTGGCACCGGCAGCCTCCATCTCTTCGTTGAGCACATCGATATCGCGGACCATGGCTTCGCCTTCAAGGGACCCGTCGTAGTTGTCGGGGTGGTGAATAGCAACAAGATATTGCGGCATGTCTTCTCCTCAAACAGTCCTTCAGGCGAGGTCCTCTGACCGGCCTTCACTTACAACGACGAACGGCCAGACCGGAATTCGACAATCCATCGAAGATTTTAATTTTGGAATTCATGGCAGGGACTTTCAGGTCGTTCGCAAAAATGCACGTGACAGGTTTCCTCTATTCCCAGGGAAAAGATGCTCTCCCCGCCTGCCTGCAGCCATTCGAGAATCCACCATGGCTCGCATCGTCCTGCCTGCGATCATCCCCTGAATTTGGCAGCCACCCAGCTCGAGAATCGATAATGACAATCCTCTTCACGTCAGCAATCCACACCCGAGAAGAGCGTCTATCAAAATCGATACATCTTTGGCCGCGAACCTTCAATGAGGATGTCGACAATCCTGCGGGCGCTTGCCTCCCAGCCCGGCAGAGCAGTCGTGTGAAAGACACCGACAAGGGTGCGGATGAAGTCGTCCGGTTCAGTGTCTGAACGCAGATCACCATTGCGAATGGCGCGCTGGACCAAAGTAAGAAACGCACCATGGATAAGGCCGCGCGCACCTTCGATGAGACGCATGGAGCCACCGGCAACCGTCTCCATTGCAGGAATGATCAGCCGTTTGTCGGCAACGTGGTCGATGAAGAGAAGCATCCAGGCGCGCAGGGCTTCGAGCGGCGGCATTGTGGCGGCGCAGCGCTCGCTGGCTGCAGTCAGTTTTTCGACTTCGCTACGGTAGACAGCTTCTATCAGAGCGTCGCGCGTGGGAAAGTGACGATAGAGCGTGCCTGGGCCAATACCCGCCTGTCGAGCGATGTCGTCCAGCGAAGCTTCGGCTCCATGCAGCCGGAAGGCGAGCCTGGCAATCTCGAGGATGCGCTCGCGGTTGCGCTGCGCATCCGCACGGAGTTTGCGAACAGCCGGAGGTGATGAGGCCTGCTTTTTCGCCATACATAAGTTTCTCAGAAGATTCTGCAACCGGAGACAATCTCCACTTATCTTATAACCGGAGACTGCCTCCACTTTTGCGTGGACGCAAACCTCAATTCTGGCGCGGTGCTCTGGCAACCGTGCCACAAACAGCAGAAGGAAGGGTCTATGCGTATTTTTGTAACAGGAGCGACAGGGTTCATCGGGACGGAGCTGGTTAAGGAGCTCATTGAGGCTGGGCATGAGGTCCGCGGGCTGGTCCGTAGCGACGCTGGCGCGGAACAGTTGAAGGTCGCGGGCGCCGAGGTGCATCGGGGCAATCTTGAGGACCTGGAAAGCCTGCGCAGCGGAGCGAGAGGCATGGATGTCGTGGTGAATCTGGCGTTCAACCACGACTTTTCCAAGTTCGCGCAGAACGGGGAGGACGAGCGCAAGGCTATCGAGGCACTGGGTTCCGTGCTTGAACCCGGCAAGCTGCTGGTCGTAACCTCCGGGACGGGACTGACGAGCGGCGGACCGGGCCATGTGCGCACGGAGGACGATCCGCCAGTCAATTCGGCTGCGATCCCGCGAAAGCCTGAACAGGCAGCAAAGGCGGCGGCTGAGCGGGGTGTGCGTGTTGCGATTGTTCGCCTGCCGCAGGTACATGACACGCGCAAACAGGGACTTGTGGTGCTGCTGACGCAGATGGCACGCGAGAAAGGGATCTCTGCTTATGTGGGCGATGGCGCTAATCGCTGGCCCGCGGCTCCGCTGAAAGACGTAGCTCACCTGTACCGCCTCGTAGTCGAGCAGGCGGGTCCGGGCACCACGGTCTATCAGGCGGTGCAGGAACAAGGCGTTGCGCTCCGCGAGATCGCCGAGACGCTCGCCCGAGGGATGAAGGTGCCGGCGGTTTCGATCGATCCTGAAAAGGCAGACGAATACTTTGGCTGGTTTGCGCACTTCGCTGCCGTGGATATGCCGGCTTCGAGCGAGTGGACGCGCAAGGCGCTGGGATGGGAGCCGACTGGGCCGGGACTGATCGAGGACCTGACCAACATGAAGTACTTTTAGTGGAATGTCTGCTTCTTGCACCAGAGTGGTATCGAGATAAAGGGCCCTGTTCCATGGGGTCCTTTCTCGACAGCGGAGCGATATCTAGCGATGCCTATAGATCGGCGGTGACCTCCCGTCTGCAACCATTCCGCCCCTGAACAAACATGGTCCAGCTTGAGGGTTGGTGGACTCTGCGATCTTTTATCGTTCGAAGAAGTCCTCCTCATTCTCGCCACCGACAACGGCAGCAAGATCGCGCTGGATGCGCACAGGCGGTGCGGGCCGAGGCAGCAAGCTCCAAATAGGCGGGCGGCATCATACGGAGATGGCACAGGAGTCGAAAGCATCGGTCGTCGGGGCCATTGTGGCGAACTTCGCAATCATGGCGGCGAAGCTTTTCGCCGCCTTGGGCGGAAGCTCGGCCATGCTGTCAGAGGCGATCCACTCCGGTATAGATGGAGTCAATGATCTCCTCCTCCTGTTGGGGCTAAAGCGCAGCCAAAGGCCTCCCGACGAGCAGCATCCCTTTGGCTATGGAAAAGAGTTGTATTTCTGGGCGTTGCTGGTGTCGTGCTCGATTCTGGCGATCGGCGGCGGTGTAACTATCATGGAAGGCGTTCGAACCATGATGAAACCGGAGCCGGTGCGGAAGGCATCCCTGGCGTACATTGCGCTGCTATGCGGAGTACTGTTCGATGGAGGAAGCCTGATCTACAGCTGGCGACAGTTCTGTCGCCAGAACCAGGGCAAGAAGCTCTGGGAAGCGATCCGGGAGACCAAGGACCCGGGCTCGTTGATGGTGATCACGGAGGACTCAGCCGCGGTGATCGGAGAGTTCATCGCGGCAGCTGGAGTCTTTGCGAACACGCATGGAATCCTGTGGGCGGATGGGCTTGCGGCGGTATTGATTGGCTGCTTACTCGGGGTGACGGCGGTGTTCCTGATCACGCAGACGCGCTCTCTCGTGGTGGGCGAAGGCGTGGAGGACGATATCAGCAGGGCGATCCAGAACATAACAGGTGAGGTCGACGAAGTGGTGACAGTCCGCGCGGCTCACAGCATGCACTTCGGGCCTGAGACGGTGCTGGTGACCATGGATCTGGCCTTTCGGGCTGATCGGCGTGCTGGAGAACTGATGCATACCGTGGATCAGATCCAGGAGAGAATCCGCGAACAATTCCCCGCGGTGAAGTATGTGTATATCGCGCCGGAGAAGGCGACCAGGGAAGAGCTCAAACGCCCGGCGGCGTAGATGAGACGGCGCTGCTCCGGTCGAAGGGAGTTCGCGATGAGCGGCGAACAGCTTCGCCCTTGTCTAGCGGAGCATCGTCGATGATCCGCGGAGTCTATCGACGCCCCACAGAGGCGTCAATCAAAAGCCACTGAGCGGATCGCCATAGCTTGCGGCTTCGCTCAATCCTCTTCTCGCACCTGGCAGGAGCACTGGAGTATCCTGCCAGCTATCGACGACAGACAGAGCCGTTGTGATAACGTGTCCATCATTCTTGATCCCTACAGGGCCTCTTTGAGGTAATCAACCATGCCGACCCAGATCAAGCATCTCGTCGTCCTGATGTTGGAGAATCGCTCCTTCGATCACATGCTCGGCTTCATGAAGTCTCTCAACCCCTCCATCGATGGCCTCAATGGCGACGAGTGGAACTACCCCGCCCGCGAGCTCGATACCCACGTCGTCGTCACTCCCGACGCAGGTGATGTCCACGATCTCAGCCCCGATCCTCATCACGACTTTGACGACGTCACCGCCCAGATCTTCAGCAGCGGCACCACCGTCCCTGCTGACATGCGCGGCTTCGTCCGCGACTACTACACCCTCACGAAGAACCCCGTCCGCGCCGGAAACGTGATGAAGTGCTTCACCCCGAAGACACTACCCGTCCTCACCACGCTAGCCATGCAGTACGCCGTCTGCGATCGCTGGTTCTCCTCCGTCCCAGGCTCCACCATCCCGAACCGCATGTTTGTGCATGGCGCTAACTCCGTCGGCTCCGTCAATCAGGACGCAATCGACGCGCCCTTCCTGCTCCACACTATCTTCGAAAGCTTCGATCAGACCACTCCCTACGACTTCCGCATCTACTCCAGCGGAGCCTCGATCCTCATCGCCAACAAGTACCTCATACAGCACCAGGGGAAGTTCTTCCCTTACTCTCAGTTCGCCGCCGATGCCCGTAACGGCAATCTCCCCGCCTACACCTTCATCGAGCCCACCTACGACGACGACGGGCAGGGAAACTTCGCCAACAGCCAGCACCCTGATTTCCCCGTCGATCGCGGCGAGGCTCTCATCTCCGACATCTACAACGCGCTTACCAGGAGCCCCGGCTGGAAGGATACCCTCTTCCTCATCATCTACGACGAGCACGGCGGCATCTTCGACCATGTCACGCCGCCCACCGTTACGCGCCAGCCATCCTCCGCTGGCGTCCCTGATGTCACTCCCTCACTTGACCCGCCCTTCGACTTCACTCGGCTTGGCGTTCGAGTCCCGGCCGTCTTCGTCTCACCCTGCATCCCTCCCCACACCGTCCTGCATGATCGCGACTACGAGCACTCCTCCGTCGTGGCCACTGTGCGCAAGCTCTTCTGTCCCGGTAGCAAGCCGCTCACCTGGCGCGAAGCTCAGGCACCTACCTTCGACGACGTGCTCACCCTCACCGGCGACGCCATCCGCACAGATGTCGTCAAGCTCCCCAAACCTGTGGTCTCACCCCCCATCGAGATCCAGGCATCCGCCGAGCCGCGCACCGCGACCGATCTCTCCGTCCTCATGGCGAAGGTGATGCAGCACTCCATCGCAGCCGAAGGACTCAAACCTGTCGGAGATGTCAACACCCTCACCAATGCAGCCGAGGTCTCTGACTACTTACGCAGAGCGCAACAGGTCGTCCTCACAGGAGCACGCCAATGAACCTCCGACTGCGCCTCTCTTTCTTCTGTATGCTCCTCGCCTGCGCAGGCTCACTGCACGCTCAATCCAAGAGCATGTGCCGCACCTTCTTCGACTCCACCGCAAAGCTTCACACCCGCGTCGAATGCGCCGAGGCACTCTTCTCCGATCCCAGATTCCACTTCACCTTCTCCGGCCTGCCCCCCGGCAACGGCTTCGCACTCGGCGGCATGTTCGAAGACGAAGCCGACAACGTCTCGAGCACCGGCAAGCTCTCCTCCAGGCAGGTGAAGCTCTCCATCGTCGGCTCCGTCAATCAGAGCTGGGTAGCCTCCGGAGTCTTCGACTTCACACCACCCCTCTACACCCCCGACCACAACAAAGCGGGCGATGTCTGTCAGCGCCTTGGGGTCTTCTGCACAAAGACCCAGTTCTCACTGCATGCACAGGGAGTCCACCGCAGCCTGCAGACGATCTCGTTCTACGGTCTCGGCGCTCGCTCGCCCGCCATCAAGCACACCTTCCACCAGAACGATACCTTTGGAGGTCTCACCGGCAACCTCCCGCTTACCGACCATCTGGCTGTCGCTGGCGGTGTCGAATTTCTACAGCCTGATCTCCCGCCAACGACTGACCCGCTCTCTGTCAGCAACAACTTCAACAACATCACGGCGCCTGGATTGCAATCACAGCCCCTCTTCACCCATACAAACATCGCGCTCGCCACCACCGCCAGTGCTCTCTCCAACCCCGCGACAAACGACGATCCGCTCAACCATACCGGCCCGCTGATGAAGCGCAACCTCCGCTTCGGCTTCGACAATCGGGCGTCCTATCACTGGTATCACGGGATCAACGACGCGCCCAGTTCCTTCCAGCGCTTCCTCTTCACCGGAGATGAGTCTATCTCCTTCGGCTCGAATGTTCGCCGCTACGTGACTGTCTCCGACATCGGTTCCGGGCTCGGCTCGCGCATCTTCTACTTCATTCTCAAAAACGCCTGCGGGAACGGTAACCAGAAGCTCACTGCCCCTGGCGACTACGTGATCAAGGTCACGCAGCAGTGCAACTACGGCAGGCTCGACTTTCGCTCTAATCTCGCCGTCTCCAATACCGGCACCGGCTCCGTCGTCCCGTTCTATCTGCAGCCCACCGTCGGAGGTTCCGACATCAACTCGCAGATAAGCCTCCGCGGTTTCCCTAACTACCGCTTCCGTGACCGCAACGCCGTCTCCGTTCAGGCTGAGTACTCCGTCCCCATCGTCGATCCTATCGGCCTGATTCTCTTCTACGATGCAGGCCGCGTCGGCTCCGCGTTATCCGATCTCACCTTCGCTAATCTCCGCCAGGACGCCGGACTCGGCGCTACCTTCAGACTCCAGGGAAATGTCGTCGCTCAAACCTATATCGCCTGGGGGGCCGGACATGGGCCTCTCCTGAACTACAACTTCAGCAAGTTGTTTTGATCACCGCTCCGGAGCCGACGCTAGCTGAAGTTCTCTCCAGAGGTGATATCCGGCGCCGCCTCCACAGCATTCCGGAAAGCGTGTTCCTCCTGGAATAGCAACGCTCACACCATCCTTTGTCACCCCGTCTACACTATAAGTGGCGCCAAACTCGCCCGGGACACCCAAGGAACACCGAGCCATGCAGCAGCCTCTCCCCACCGAGGTCCCCACTCTCACCGGTCCCACCTTCTATATCACCGGGCGCCAGCCGCTCCGCCCGGGAGCCATCCTGCTGGCAATCGTTGTCGCCGTCGCTGCGCTCTCCTCAGTCCTCTACGCTCTGGGTCACACCGGGCACGCACATCTCACCTCCGACAACTCCCGCGCTGGCCGTTCCGCAAGCGTCACGCCAGGAGCCACCCCGCCTCCCGACAAGGACGACGACCCCAACCAGATCGATACCATCGTCCTGGGTGATCCCGCCGACGCTCCCGTGCCCGCCCGCCGCGGGGGAGATCACGTCAGCCCCGTTCACCCCTTCGTCATCGTTCACCTGCCCCGCTTCGGAGACCAGGTGGGCCTCATCCCCGACACCCCCGCCGGCCGCCTCCTCTACGGCTGGCTCGCCGCCTTCAACCAGGCAAGCTACCCCGCGCTTGCCAACGCCCTGCCCAATGTCGCGCCCGGCCCGGCGGCTGAAGCGCAGATCGAGCTCCGGCAGCAGACCGGCGGCTTCAACCTGCTCTCTGCCAAAGAAGTCCAGCCCGGCGTCCTCGTCTTCCGGCTCCGCGACCAGACCCCCTCGGCGACCGAGGTCTTGGGAACCCTCCAGGTCCTTCCGAACTCCAACCCCGCCGCCATCGCGAGCTTCAGCCTTCGAGCCGTTCCCTCACCCATAAGAAACGCCGCCCCGGCAGGCGCGCCCACACTCCCGGCAGCTCCTCCGCGATAGCTCGGGAATCCCTCACAACCAGCGGCCACACCTCACTGGCCGCGAGCGCACCAACGTCACTGTGTCGATTGAATCCATCGATAGAGTGCGCCGAGGTGAGCTGAAGCCCTGTCACTGCTGATCGCAGGAGCAACAACCGGCCACGACTCATATCAGCGCTCAGTCGTCCCAGCAAGCTTTGCCCTTTAGCTGCCGAGCTTCGCCCATCCGCACACCTCCGTCACGCTACAATTCTCCCGACCCGTCTGCACAATCTTTTTCATACTCGAATCACTTCGGAGCGCCAACCAATGCGTCGGCACACACATCTTTGCGGAGCCCTCTTCGTCGCCCTGCTCACACTATCCTTCACGCATCCCCTCGCACATGCGAAAGAGAACCCGACGCCTCTCATCCTCTCCGTCCAGAACCCTCCCGTGCCCTTCATCGGCTCCGACGGAAACACCCACCTCGTCTATGAGCTGTGGATGCTGAACTTCTCGAGCGGCGATATCGCTGTGAAGAGTGTCGAGATTCTGGGTGACGGCAAAGTCATTACTACCCTCGACTCCGCGGCCATCGCCACACGCCTTCAACCCGCCGGACTCCGCACCTCGACTGGTTCCCTCAGCAAAAGCACGCAGGCGCTCCTCTTCATCGACGTAACCCTGCCCGGCGGAGCAGCCGTTCCTCATCAGCTATCTCACCGGGTCACCACCTTCATTGCCGCGGCGCCTCCCGCCTTCCAAAACCTCATCGAAACCGGCGGGGACACCACGCCCCACCAGCGCGCCATCGCCGCCATCCATCCACCGCTCGCGGGCAACAACTACATCTCCGCCGACTCCTGTTGCGACTCTGTCCGTCACATGCGCGCTGCCATCGGCGTCAACGACCACGTATGGCTCGCGCAGCGCTACGCCGTCGACTGGGAACAGCTGGACTCCCAGAACCGCATCTACTCCGGCCCGCGCGAAAAGCTGGAGAGCTACACCATCTTCGGCAAACCCGTCCTTGCTGTGGCCGACGGCACGGTCGTCTCCACCATCGATGGTCTCCCCGAACAGACCCCGGGCAAATATCCGCAGGGCATCTCGCTCGATGAGGCGGACGGCAACTCCGTCATCCTCCGTCTCGACGATCCCGCGCTCGGCGGTCACACCTTCGCTCTCTACGCCCATATGCAAACCGGCAGCGTCCGGGTTCACGTCGGCGACAAGGTTCACATCGGCCAGGTCCTCGGCCTCGTCGGCGACACCGGCAACTCGATCGTGCCTCACCTTCACTTCCAGGTCATGGCCGAGCCCTCGTCCCTCTCTGCAAACGGCCTTCCCTACGCCATCGACTCCTTCCAGATCACCGCAGCCGTCCCTGACACTGCGGCCTTCGACAAGGCCGAAACCGATGGCAGCCCGATCGCCAACCGCGCAATACACCCCCTTCGTCACGTCGAGAACGCCCTCCCCCTCGATCAGCTCATCATCTCGTTTCCCGCTTTGCCCTCCGAAAGAATGAAATAGCTATTACCCCGCTGGCACCAGCCGGCAACGCAGCTCCATGTCGTTCGAGCTCGTCTGCAGGAACGCACATCGCTTAGCAAGGTCCATATCAGAGGAGCGTCGCAGCGGGACACACTCCTCTCTTGCTGTCGCTGGGCGCACCTCTTAGAGCGCAGAAGCCGAAACTACCGGACCATAAGGCTATTGCCCTATTGCAGAGTCAAAAGCCGCGCATATCTTACGGAGGTAGAACATTCCCGATAAAAGCGGCTAATTAAAAGGATGCGACCTATGAAGAGACTCGCGCTGTTCCTCGCAATCAGTGTTGTTTCTGTTTCGGCACAAACCGCCACCCGCGGTGGGCAGTCCGCATCTTCTACCCCGCCCTCCCCGGTCGTCCTCGTGGGGGGACACGGCTTTCCGGGACGCGCGCGTGGGCCCGAAGGTCCCAGCCCGGTAACCAACCTGCTGAAGCTCCTCTTCGAGAATGTCAACTCCACCGAAGCCATGGCGGACATGCGGAAGATCTGGGAAAACGACCGCTGGTTCGACTTTCAGCATTTCCAGGTGACCGCAAAAAATGTAGCGGAGATCATGCGGGAGGCCGGACTCGACGACGTCCAGATCGGCTACGCACACGCCGACGGAGTAACCCAGTCTGGCTTCTGGACGGAGCCCATGGCATGGGACGCCCATGTCGGCACCCTTGAGATCGTCTCTCCCAACGTCCCCGAAGACATGCGCGTCGTCGCAGACTATCAGCGAGTTCCTGCTTCCCTCTGCATGTGGAGCGGTCCCACTCCTCGCGGCGGAGTCGAGACCGAGATCGTGCTGCCTCCCAAAGACATGCGCAACGCAGACCTCAAAGGCAAGCTCGTACTCGGCGGCCACATGTCCAAGACAGCACTTGCTAAAGCCGGCGCGCTCGGTATGCTTCACGAGAGCGCGACCAATCCGGCACTGTTGGATGAGCGGGACTGGGTCAACTCTTTCGGCGACAACGGTTGGAGTTTCACCAAGGGCAGCACGCCACTCGTATGTTTCTCCATCACCCCGCGCTCGCAGCAGTACCTCCACCAACTGCTGGAGCACGGCCCGGTCAAGGTTCGGGCTAACGTGGATACCCGTTACTACGACGGTCAGTATCCCTACGTCAGCGGAGCGATCCTCGGCACCGACGGTCCTGGAGCTGAGGAGGTCTTCTCGCTCGGCCATCTCTTCGAAGAGGGCGCCAGCGACAACGCCACCGGAGTCGCCTCCATCATCGAAGCCACCGCCACGCTGAACCGCCTCATCAAGGAAGGCAAGCTGCCCAGGCCCAAGCGGACCATTCGCATCCTTGGCATGGGAGAGCGTTACGGCACGCTCGCTTATCTCTATGCCCACCAGGACCGGGTAAAGAAAACCATCGCGGGCATGTGCATCGATTCACCCGCCGGATTCCAGAACCTCGCGGGAACGGAGTTCAACTGGGTCCTCAATCCGCAGTCGGCCACCTCGTTTGTCGATGCCTTCACCGTGCGTCTTGCCTCGGAGTACTTCCCCATGGTCGACCGTCCCTTCCACTGGAGCGAGTACAACAGCGGAACGGACAATGACCTCGGAGATCCGATGATCAACATCCCCACCGTGGCTCCGCGCGGCGGGCACGGCATCCAGGCTCACCACACCAGCTTCGATACCCCCTCCCAGGTCGATCCCAACTCCCTGCGCGACCTCAGCGTCATGAACGCCGCCTACGCGTACTTCCTCGCCTCAGCAGGTCCCGACCAGATGCACTGGATGGCCCAGTTGGCATTGTCGCGCGGTTACGACCAGATCAATGCGGCAGCGGAGAACAGCCTCGACCAGATCGCCGCCGCGAAGGACGCCGACACCCTTGGCCGTCTGCTCTATTGGGAGACCGCTCGCGTCGATTACAACCTCATGCGCGAAACCAAGGCAGTGAAGCAGGCAGCCGATCTTCCCGAGGGACTGGCCGGTCTACAGTCCTTCGCCGGCACGCAGAAGACGCGGATCGAAGACGCCGTGCAGCAGCGCGCCGCCGAACTTCACCTCGGGACCATTCAGCCGTCCGTCCCCCCGGTGAATCCCCAAGCTGAAAAGATCATCGTTCGCCGCAAAAAAATGGGCACCATCACGATGGAGGACATCCCTCCCAGTGAGCGAGAGGGCTACCCCGTCAGCGCCTTCTGGGGGCCGACTACCTCGGCGCTTTACTGGTGCGACGGAAAACGCAACCTCGCCGAAGTCATCAAAATGGCGGAACTGGAATTGGGCCAGTCGAACTTTGACTGGGTGGGTTACTTCAAGTTCCTCCAGAAACACGGTTACGTAGACTTCGTGCAGGGCTAAACTCGCGGCATCGCATAGAAACGCGCTACTCGTCATTTCATTCGTGATGACGGTAGCGCGTTTTAGAAGACGAGTGCAGCATCAGCGGGCAAACAGGTATATGGTAAGCAGCAGTTCCTAATAACAAGTTTGACAATTCTTGTTGTCCCCTTTTCCGCGGTTTGAACTCAGATTCGCAATCCGGCCACGCAGCAAACTTAATGCGGAGGTATCCGTATGACTGGATCTTCTGAGCTTCGGATGAGGAGAGTGCCGCTGAACCACGGCGGTGGCGAGATGCCTGCACTCGGCTTCGGCACATTGATTCCTGACCCGGCTGTAACGATAGCCGCGACCAGGGACGCTCTGGAAGCCGGATTTCGTCACTTCGATTGTGCTGAGCGATACCGGAACGAGCGCGAGGTAGGTGAGGCGTTGCAGGCGGGGCTTGCAGCGGGGGGAATCGCCCGCGAAGATATCTTCATCACCACAAAGTTGTGGAACTCCAATCATCGGCCGGAGCGCGTCGCCCCGGCATTCGAGGCGAGTCGCGAGAGACTCAGACTCGACTTTCTCGACCTCTACCTGATCCACACTCCCTTTGCATTTCAACCAGGGGACGAGCAGGACCCGCGCGACCAAAACGGCGAAATCCTCTACGATGATGGCGTGACTTTGCTCGATACCTGGAGAGCAATGGAGAGTCTTGTAGAGCACGGCAGATGCCGGGCCATCGGACTGTCTGACATTACCCTGGACAAGCTGTTGCCACTCTACGAGTCGGCTACGATCAAGCCCGCTGTGGTTCAGGTCGAATCACATCCCTATCTTCCGGAGACGGAGCTTCTGCAATTCTGCAAGGAGAAGTCCATCGTCCTTTTGGCCTTTGCTCCCCTGGGCCACGGAGCCAGACCAGGCCCCCTTGAAGATCCCGTCATCATCGCAATCGCCGCACGACTTGGAAAGTCACCGGCGCAGGTCCTGCTGGCCTGGGCGGTGCAGCGAGGCACTGCCCTGCTTACCACTCCCAGAACTGCAGCTCGCGCGAAAGAGAACTTCGACATCTCTCCCCTTCCAGAAGATGCATTAGATGAAATCAATCGTATTCAGACCAGACAGAGGCTCAACCAGGTCGTGCAAACCGGCATACCCGGCTTTATCCCGCGAGGTAGTTCAACATGAAAGCCGAACACTCCCCAGAGCAGTCGATCCAGGACGACCAGATCCGTGAGGCGCTGAATTCGCACTGGCGCGCGTCTGCAGCCGGCGATGCAGACGCGGAGCATCATATCTACGATGACGATGCCATCTGCGACTATCCCCAGTCAGGGGAGCGAATCCTCGGGCGAAACAATCTGCAGGCTCTGCGAAGTCATCATCCCGGCAAGCCATCCGGCTTCAACGTCAAGCGAATCCTCGGGCAAGGCGATCTCTGGATCACGGAATACACGATCACCTACCAGGGACGACCGGCATACACCGTGAGCATCATGGAGTTCCGCAACGGCAAGGTCGTGCACGAAACACAGTACTTCGCCGATCCCTTCGAGGCCCCGGCCTGGCGGAGTCAATGGGTTCAGCAAATCCCCTGAACGAGAAGCATGGCGGTCAGTCCGACAGACCGGCGAAAGCAGAAGATTTGCTGATGCGCTCCGTCGATCAAAGTGACACGCCATCTGCTACCATCCCTGCCATGAACAAACTTGCCCCCTTCCTCTGGTTCAACGACAACGCTGAAGAAGCCGCCAAGTTTTACCTGAGCGTCTTCCCGCATGCACGCAAGCTCGATGAGCTGCGCTCCAAAGGCGTCGGCCCTTGGCCCGCCGGCAAGATCGCCACCATCACCATCGAGCTTGAGGGCCAGGAGATGGTCTTCCTCAACGGCGGTCCCGCCCAGCAGCTCAATCCAGCCATCTCCTTCTTCGTCCGCTGCGACGGCCAGCAGGAGATCGATCGCTACTGGGACAAACTAATGGACGGCGGCGGCAAGCCCATGGCCTGCGGCTGGCTCACCGACCGCTTCGGCCTCTGCTGGCAGATCGTGCCCCGCAACATCGGCGAGCTGATCAGCCATCCCAAAGCCATGGAAGCCATGATGGGCATGATCAAGCTGGACCTGACTGCACTGGAAGCCGCGGCACGCGAGAATTAAGAGCTTCTCCCAATCTGCGTGTCGAATCCTTGCTGCTGTGAACAGGTGCTGGGCTGCGAGTTCTACTTCTCAGCACCCATCAATTCTTGGGGCAGCAATTCGGACGCTCCTGACATACCGGAGCATTGCACTGCCAGGTAGAACTCCCCCAGAGCCCAGTGCCCTGCGTTAGATTTTCTATCGATACGCCGATCCTCGCGAGTTCGTTCTCCGCGTCAGGACAGTCACCCCACCAGTACCCACCGTATGTGAGCCAATAGGTCGCATCTCCAGCGAATCCATTCCCTGTCCACAGCACATTGGATCCGCACGTGCAGTTATAAAACGGACCGAAGCTGCTATACTCCGGACTCCAGTGCAGCGGGAAAAGAACTCTGAAGACCTCAATCTCATAACGATTCGCAGCAGCCGTGATCGCGGGACTGTCATCAGCAGGCCAGTTCAGGGTTCCATCGATAATGAGAGCATTCGCCTGTTTCAGCTTGCCCCAGTCAGACAGCAGCGCCTGCACAACCAGACCGTTCACGCTAAGCAGCTTGTTGAACTGTGTACTCAGTGCACCGTAGAGCTGCGTATAGGCAGCGTTGACACTCTGAACGCCTCCTCCCCAGCCGTTCTGAATGACCCCTGAGATGGCATCGATGATCGTAAAGATCGCACCTGCGTCAGGGATAGCGCTCAGGCCATCGATAATGCTCTCGATCACTCCCAAAACATTGAAGGAGCATTGGTCGCCATCCTCAACGGAAACCATATTGCCGACGTATCCGATCTTAAGGTCGTCCGCCAGGATCGAGGAATTGATAAACGTATTGGTATTCGTATAGTTGAGCCGCACATTGGTCGCTGCGTTCAACTCGCTCAATATCTGTGTCTTCACAGAGGCATCGGGCACAGCCGTAGCTTGCACAACCTCGTACACCCTATCCAGATCGATGTCGAGATCGAGGTAAGCTTGCCGCAAATCCATGTTCAGAACGCCCTGGTTCTTCAGCGCCCGCTCAAAATCCCCATACGAACTGTTCCCGGTGTAGTCAGGAAACGGTGTCTTCACCGTGCTCATGAGCAGTGTGAGTAGCGGATTGCTCTGATCCCGCACTGCAGGTTCCGTCGGCGCTTCGCCAGCGGTGGAGTCCTCAAAGGTAATGGGCGGTATGCTCGCATGAGCCTCGGGAGGCGCCATCGTTGTCGGTTGGCTACCCAGAAAAACCTGAAGCTGACCCTCCAGCGACCAGTGCCCGAAATGGCTTGAGGCTATCTTCTTCGCCTCCTCCTTATTCGGCAGGCGGCGAAGCTCGGGCCAGCATACATCTGTATCTCTAATTTGTTCGCTCCACTCGGAAAGCAGCGGAAGGCTGGCCCAGAATTCACGTCCCAATGGAAGAAGCCGGCTGCGAAGCTCGGTGCACCGGATGTCGAATGACGGGCAGAGTACCCATGCGTCCGTCTGAATAGAGGCTCCGCAGTGAAGCTGCACTCCGGCTTCCACCTGGCCCTTCGCCGTTATGGACTGTCCGACCTCGATCCTCTCCTGCGCACGGACGCGCCCGGACGAGGTGAGGCTCTCCCCTACTCGAATGGCTCGAGCGGATACATCACTTCCCGCTGTGAGAGATTTCCCCACACGGATCTCTTGCACCGCTTGAAGCGACTGCCCAACCGTGAGCTTACCTGTTACGTAGAGATGCAGCTCGGAGATCACTCCGCCGCTCACAGTCAGGTCACCCCGGACGACAAGCCGCGAGCATGTCAAATTGCCCTTGATCTCCAGGGAAGAATCGATCTCTGTGTTTTGCGAGAAGACAACACTGTGCGCGTAAGTTTGGTCTGGCACATGAACCTCAAATTTGAGAGATGGGGCCCATGAAACTGATGTCGGATTGCACAGCAAGTAAGCCATGCGCGGCTGTCGCTGTCAAATCTCTTGGGGAAACTTCACCCGCGCGGCAAAACTCTCATGCTGCAACGCTGTCCTGCTTTTCACAGAATGGCTCTCTTTTCCCGGTTGTGGTCCTGTTTCGGAAGGCAGGTTGTCTTTACGGTAGCAGCGGTACTGCGGAACCCGGATCCCTGTCTTCGGACAAACGCAGTCTATGCGGCTGCAAATTCCACATGCTTCTTTGCAGGATGCCACGAGGTCACCAGCGCGAACGCCAGCAGCAGCTCAGCGATATCTCCTCCGTAGTACATCAGCTCCGCACCTCGTTGCACTTCAGACAAAGGCGCAGCAGCGGAGACGTGCCAGCCCGCATACAGTAGTTGAGACAGCACGGAATGAATCACAACCGCGACTCCCAACACCATCAGCCGCATCGGAACCGTCGGTCTGTGCGGAGCAGGATCGGGCCCGGCAATCACCCACGTATAGAGACATCCCGCCGCGACGAAATGAAAGTGGATCAGGTAATCCAGCGATGGGTTCATCATCATCGCCCTGTACAGCGGAGAGAAATCCAGCAGCGCCATACCGCCCAGATCCAGGGCGAGAGCGACCAGTGGATTAGCCATCCAATGCATAGCCCTGCTTCGCAGGATGCCTGTTACACGCCGGCCCCACCGCGAGGGCAGGGTTCGCAACAACAGCGTCACAGGCGCGGCCATCACCAGCCCAATCGGAGCAAACATCCCGATCAGCAGATGCTGAAGCATGTGCTTGCGAAAATCTCCCGGCGCAAACGGCAACGCCCCGGGAGACAGTCCCCAGATCAGCAGCACGCAACCGCTCAGGAACAGCCCGGTACGTACCCGGCTCCACTTGCACGGACGCCGCCGCTGCGCCACGGCAAGCAGAACGTATCCTGTCGCCGCAATGCAAACAAGAACCATCGGTAAAAGCATCGACGGAGCATCCCCATGTCCTTTCATGTGAACCTCTCCGTCCTACGCCCCGGCTCCCACTCGCACCGAGGAGCCTCTGCGTGCCATCGACCACCCGGCAACGATAAAGATCACGCCGGAAGCAAGAAAGCTTACGTCGTAAACCATCTGGTGCGGACCGTAATGAACGTGATGAATACCGAATATCTGGTGATCGATCAGGCCCTCGACCAAATTGAACCATCCCCATCCACACAGAATCCACGACCACAGAACCCCGGATCGCCACACCTCGCCTCGGGCGTGGGTCACGCGGGAGTAAAGAATACCCAGCCCGAGCAGCACGCTGAGCCATGTAACCGTATGGAAGATGCCATCTCCAAGCGTGTTCATGCGCAGCCCCGGCACAGTATCGACGGAATAGATATTGCTGAACATGTGGTGCCACTGAAAGACCTGGTGCAGAAAGATGCCATCAAAAAAACCTCCCAGGCCTATACCCAGGATCACTCCAGGCAGTGTGAGAGGCACTACCGGATATCTCGCTGTTGCACTCGTTGCATCGAGCGGCATCATCACCTCCACCAACCAGATCGAGCGGTTGGCAGGTTCTCAACAGTTTTGCGAGCAGCCACAGTGGGCAATGTCTGCATAGATGCCAGGACGAACGCCTGTGTTTCAAAACGAACGTCGGTGGTTTTTGGATTGGCAGCCGAATCTGATCCCCCACTGGAAGGCACCGAGTGCCCCATCTTCGGTTCGGCTTCGGTTCGGCTTCATCGAGCCTAAGGTGGGTAACATTGGCCGGAGGCCGGTGCCTCCTTCATGGCGCCGGGTGCCCAGTCATCGCGCAGCTTGTTCGCGACACAACCGCATATTCGCACAACCTGCGAACCGTTCCACATAAGGTACGGCTTAAACCCGCCAGCCTCCAATTTTCAGGAGTGTCATCCTGAGCGAAGCGCGGACGTAATCAAAGAATCTGCGGTTCGAACACTCCCGGTCTCACCCCAGACCTCTGTCAAGTCCTGAATCGCACTAACTCCAACCGCTCCACTAGATCCCGTCGCCGACCAATACCGCCTCATTCAGTAAACTTGAAGTAGATAGATCGCGCAGCAGCCTGAAAAAGCACGCGCAACTCAACAAGCTATTTGTTTCGAATACTTTGCACCAAAACAACACGCAATATGGGACTTTTAGCCCGACACCGAACGGAGGTCCGGACCTAAGTTGCATCTTGCCAAGACTTTGCACAAAATCGGTACCGGGGGTGGGGGCCCCCAATTAAGCGTCTATGCTCATCGACTCACACGCACATCTCGACTTCTACACGACGCACCCGACCGACCGCGAGGAGGTCCTCCGCCGCGCCTGGGACGCTGGTGTAAAGACTATCCTCGCCATCGGCATCGGCGAGAACCCCTCCCAGATGCACCTCGCGCTCGACCTTGCCACCAGCGTCACCGGCGACCACCAGCCGCAGATCTTCGCCAGTGCCGGAGTCCACCCCGAGCAGGCCCACAACGCCACCCCCGAGGCCTTGGCCGAGCTCACTCGCCTCGCCGCCCACCCCCGCTGCATCGCCATCGGCGAGATCGGCCTCGACTACTACCACCTCGAGAACCCCGACATCCCCGTCCAGCAGCAGGCCTTCATCGCCCAGATGAAGGTCGCCGCCGGCCTCCGCAAGCCCATCATCATCCACTGCCGAACCTCCGAGCTCGCCACCCCCAAAGCGAAAGAGAGATACGGCCCCGCCGACGCCGCCGCCGACACCTACAACCTCATCGACGAGCACTTCCGGCCCTCCGGCCTGCCTGGAATCATGCACTGCTTCTCCGGTTCAGTCGATGACGCCCGGCGCGCGCTCGATCTCGGCTTCTATCTCTCCTTCGCCGGGAACCTGACCTATCCGAAGGCTCAGGGCATCCGTGACGCCGCCGCCTTCGCGCCCGCCGATCGCATCCTGGTCGAAACCGACGCTCCGTTCCTCGCCCCCATCCCTCTGCGAGGCCAGCGTAATGAACCCGCCTTCGTCGCTCACACCGCGGCAGCCCTGGCCGAGCTGCGCGGCATCTCACCGGAAGGACTGGCGGACCTCACAACGGAAAACTTCCACCACCTCTTCCCTTCGACTCGCCAACCCGGTCGGGCCTGACATAATAGAACCCGAACAATCAGAGAAGGAAAAGCACATGGCATCCGATAACAGCTTCGACGTAGTCAGCAAAGTAGAGATTCAAGAGGTCAAAAACGCAATCGATCAGGCCTCCAAAGAGGTCGGCGCACGCTTCGACCTGAAGGACTCCAAATCGAAGATCGAACTTGAAGGCACCGACGTCATCCAGCTCGCCTCGCAGGACGAGTACAAGCTTGAGGCCGTCAAGGAGATCCTCTCCCAGAAGCTGGTCAAGCGCGGAATCTCCCTCAAGAACCTCGAATACGAGAAGATTGAGCCCGCTTCAAACTCCTCCGTCCGCCAGAAGATCAAGCTCAAGCAGGGCATCGCCTCCGAGAACGCAAAGAAGATCGTCGCCACCGTCAAGGACTCCAAGCTGAAAGCGCAGGCGAGCATCCAGGGCGACACCGTCCGCGTCGTCTCCAAGGATCGCGACATCCTTCAGCAGATCATGGGCAAGCTGCGCGCCGGTGACTACGGCGTCGATCTTCAGTTCACCAACTTCAGGAGCAACTAGAACGCCGGACTGCTCTTTGATAGTTCGCGCCTACGACGAAGCGTCAGGAACGCCAGTCGCTGTCGACGGTCAGTACTCTGACCAAACGTCAGGCATGTACCAAACGTCAGGCATGGATCAAGCGTCAGGCATGCCGCTCGCTGTTCCGACAGACTGCACCTCTCACGAAGTGTCATCCTGAGCGAAGCGACCGCAGGGAGCGGAGTCGAAGGATCTGCGGTCTTCTACAGAACTCCGGACCTAATAACACGGATACCCTCTCACATCGGCTCGAAAATCTTCCGTGCGATTTTCGAGCCGCCGCAACCGTTCCATAAACATCCTGTTACTCTGATTCCAGAGTGAGTACTCTCTCCATCGCGACCGCTGCCGAGGTCTTCGATCTTCTCCGCGAAGATCTGGCCGCCATCGAGCAGGAGTTCTCCCGGCAGTCTGCCTCGAACGTCGGCGTCATCACCGACATCGCGCAGTACCTCATCTCTGGCGGCGGCAAGCGCATTCGCCCCCTGCTTCTGCTCCTCGCCGCCAAGGCACTCGGCTCCACCGGCCACAGCCGCATTCGCCTCGGAGCCGTCGTCGAGATGCTGCACACCGCAACGCTCGTCCACGATGACATCATCGACGAAGCTGATACGCGCCGCGGACGCCCATCCTCGAACACGACCTGGGGAAACTCCAAGTGCGTGCTCGCCGGGGACTGGCTCTACATGCAGGCCTTCTCCTCTGCCCTGGATGAGCGCAACTTTCACGTTCTCGACCTCCTGATCTCGCTCACTCAGCAGATGGTCGAAGGCGAACTGCTCCAGATCGAAAAGCTCGGCCACCTCATCAACGAGGAAGAATACTTCGACCTGATCTACCGCAAGACTGCCTGCCTCTTCAAGGTCTCCATGCAGCTGGGCGCGGCCATCACGCCGCACAGCTTCGGAGACCCCAACGTCATCGAAGCGCAGCTGGGCGAATACGGTCGCAATCTCGGCCTTGCCTTCCAGATTGTGGATGATGTTCTCGACCTCACCGCCGCGGAAGAGGTTCTGGGCAAGCCGGTCGCAAGCGACCTGCGCGAGGGCAAAGCCACTCTGGCCGTAATCCACGCTCTTGAGCGCGGCACCGGAGCCGACCGCGAAGCGATCCGCACCGTTCTGGCAGACCGCGATTTCGCTCACGTCTCGCACATCCAGATCCTCGAAATCCTTCGCCGCCACGGCTCGATCGAGTACGCGATGGATACAGCCTGCGCCTACGCCGAAGCCGCGCGCCAATCCGTCGTTGACCTGCCTCCGTCCGACGCCAAGCGTGCCCTGCTCTGGGTTCCGGGCTTCGTCACCAGCCGCGACCGCTAGCTCCCCGCAGTACAATGGAGCGCATGATGCGCCGGTCTCTCACGACCGCTCTTTTTCTTGCGACTTCAACGATCCTCCCTGCTCAGAACAGCGCATCTCCTCCTTCCACCCTTCAGACGACGACGCGACTGGTGATCGTTCCGACGCTGGTCCAGACACCGTCGAAAGAAACCGTCTACTCTCTGCATGCCGAAGACTTCCTGCTCACCGATAAAGGCGTCCCGCAGAAGGTTCATGTCGACGACGAAGCGCACCAGCCGCTCTCCCTCGTCATCCTTATGCAGACCGGCGGCGCGGCCATTCAGGAGTTCGCAAAGTACAGCAACCTCGAGACCATGCTGGCAGCGATGCTGGGTAACGCTCCCAATCAGGTGTCCATCGTCAACTTCGACAGCAAACCTGAAGCCGCCTCTCCATTCACCTCCGATATCGCGCAGTGGACCGACGCCATCAACCATCCCGATCCCGGCGACGACGGAGCCGCGATCATGGACAGTCTGAAATACGCTATGAACCTGCTGGCGAAACAACCTGCTGCCAATCGCCGCGCAATCCTGCTGATCTCTCAGCCGACGGACTCCGGAAGCAAGACCACGGCGAAGGAGATCCTGCAGATCTCAGGCGAGACCAATACCGCGATTTACACGCTCACCTTCTCGCCACAGCTGACGGAGATAAAAAAATCCTTGAGAGAAGGCGGCCAGGGTCATCCACCACTTACGGTTGGAAAAGAAAGCTATGTAACCTACTTCGAACTTACCCCGGCGCTGAAGATGATCCTTGGCGCAATGCAGAAGAACGCAGCCGCCGAGGTGGCGTCGCTGTCTGGAGGCGAAGCCGCACCGTTCAACAATCAGCACCAGCTAGACGATGGACTGGCGACGATCAGCAATCATCTGCGCAACCGCTACACGCTCAGCTTTACGCCAACCTCGCTCGACCCGGGCCTTCACCCGCTCCAGGTTCGACTGCCGAACTATCCAGAGTTGGTTGTCTCAGCCAGAACCAGCTACTGGCTCGGCGAACGCCAGGACAGTTCTTCAAAACAGTAAGATCTATTCTTCGTCCAGATCTTCGTCTGAGACTTCGTCATCGCTCTGGATCTCGAGATCCTGGGCCTTCATTTTGCCGCCGCCCTGCGACATAAGAACCTGAATTCTTCCTTCTGCTGCCTCGAGCTCCTGTTTGCAGCTCTCCGACAACTTCATCCCCTCTTCGAAGAGACGAACCGACTCTTCGAGCGGCAGATCTCCCTGCTCCAGGCGTTCTACCACGGCTTCCAGATCGGTTAGCTTACGTTCAAAGTCTGCCATCTAGACCCCCACGCCTTCCGTCAGCCCGAGCACCTGAGCGGCAGCGATGTACTTGTCTTTGCCAAATGGCGCACTGACCTGCACGCCCTGCACCATGGGCCTGGCTTCGGTCAGCATCTCCTGAGCAATTCTCACTCCCTCGGCTCGGGCGGCATCAGGGGAACCGACCTGCGCGGCCATTCTGGCCAGAATCTCGTCTGGAATTGCCACACGGAGATCGTTCTTCATGATCTCCGCATTTCTCAGGCTGGTCAGCGGCCATATCCCGGCAATGACCGGAATACGAAATCCCTCGATGCGACGCAAGAAGTCTTCCAGCAGGCGCAGATCGAATACCGGTTGCGTGATCGCGAACTCTGCACCAGCCTCAACCTTATAGGCGAACCGGCGAATCTCCTGTTCGATGTCAGGAACTCCTGGATTGGCGGCGACGGAGATGGTAAAGCCTGTCGATTCGCCGATGGAGTTCTTGCCGATGTCCAGCCCGCAGTTGAGATTGCGAACGATATTGACGAGCCCGATCGCATCGACATCGAAGACGGCTGTGGCATCGGGATAATTGCCCAGCTTGGGTGGATCGCCGGTCAGGCAAAGAATGTTTTTAAGCCCAATCGAGGAAGCTCCCAAAAGGTCGCTCTGAATGCTGAGCACGTTGCGGTCACGGCAGGTGTAGTGCAGGATGGTCTCGATGCCGACCTGCTGCTGGATTTGAACACAGAGGCTCTGCGCGCTCATCCGCGCGCTGGCGCGGGGCGAGTCGGGTACGTTGATGGCATCGACGCCGAGTTTGTGCAACTGAGCGGCTCCGTTGATCTCCCGAGAGCAGTCGATTCCCTTTGGAGGAACGATCTCCACCATCGAGATGAACTCGCCGGAGGCGATCATGGAGCCGATCTTGGAGCGCTGTGCCAGAGGCGGCGGCGAGACCTTCGTCGCTGCCTCACTCTCTATGCCTCTTTCCATCACCTGGACGCCGGTCTCCATTGCGTCGAGCGCGCGCAGAGCGCTTCGCATGGCTCGCGTGTAGCTTGGGGTCGTTCCGCAGCAGCCACCCACCAGCGACGCCCCGGCCTTCACGAGCTTCCGCGTGAAGCTGGCCATATACTCCGGCGAGGTGAGGTAGATCGTTCGTCCCTCAACGGCGCGGGGTATGCCGGCGTTCGGCATGGCGGCCAGAGGAAGGTCTGTCAGGGGACGCATGCGTTCGATCACACTGAGCACCGTCGCCGGACCAGCGCTACAGTTGCAGCCGATCGCATCGGCACCGGTCGCGGTCAGCCGTCGCGCTGCGGTTTCGGCAGAGGCGCCATCAAGGCAATTTCCCTCTTCATCCACGGTGACCATGACGATAACGGGAATCCCGGGAGCGATGGCGCGAGCGGCAGCAACGGCCTGCTCGGCTTCGGTGAGTGAGGTCATGGTCTCGATGGAGAGAAGGTCGACTCCAACTCCAGGACCACCCTCAATCAACGCCGTAATCTGCTCTGCAAAGGCCTCCCGCGCCTCATCGAGGCCAACCTTGCCCAGCGGCTCGAGCCTGATGCCGAGCGGACCGATTGCACCGGCGACGAAGGCCTGGGTAGCTTGCTTGTCCCGGATCTGGTTGACGGCCTCGCGCGCCAATCGAACTCCCGCGAGATTAATCTCCCGAACCTTGTCACGCAGTCCAAAGTGCTCCAACCGGAAGGCGTTGGCGCCAAAGGTGTTCGTCTCGATGACTTCGGCGCCCGCCTGCAGGTATTCGACATGGACCTCGCGGACCAGCTCTGGCTGCGAGAGGTTCAGCTCGTCGTAGGACTTATTGATGAACACGCCCCGCGCGTAGAGCATGGTCCCCATGGCTCCGTCGCAGAGCACAGGCGTATCTCCAAACAGTCGTTCTACTGCATCCGAGCCGCGGCTTGCGCCCGTCTTCTTATCACTCATTCCTGTCACCGGCCTATTCTATCTATCTTAAGCCACCACACGAGAGCTCACCAAATCCTGACTCCAAGCGCCTGAGAGCTTCGCTTTGTTATACTTTGCCGTAGAGTCGTGGCCGCCAAACCACGCTTGTAGCGCAGTTCGGAGTCAGTCACCGTTGAAGAATAGAAGTCCCCTTTCCCACTCGTTCTGCGCGCAGTTGTTCTGCGGCCTCGTGATCGCCATCGTTACCCTCGGCCTATCCTCATGTGGGGTGCGGTATTACAAGTTTCCGCAATATACATTTGCCAACCGCCCGGTTCCACCCAGCAAGCTGAGCACGCGCGTGCTGGTCAGCATCACGGTCAATGGAACCCAGGGCGCTTTACAGATGATCGATGCCCAGCGGGATATCCGTAACAGCATCTTCAATGCGAACTCGACCTTCCCAATCTCGGGGTATGCCTCCGGCTATCCGAATATGATCTTCAACTTCCCGGAGCAGGTTCTGGGGTATGTGTACTCCAACTCCGATGGAAGCCTCACGAAGGTCGATTATGGGACAGAGGCTGTCGCAGGTTCCGGCGGCACACTTCCTACGAAGGCCGACTCCATCGCCGTTCCGGTGAACTTCAAGCATGTCTACGCTGCGGTGTCCACGCTGGGTGTTTTGACGGTGATAGACAACACAAACGGCCAGACCTACTACCTGAACCTGCCCAACGTGTATCGCGTCGCAGTCAACCAAGGCGATTCGGTCGTGCTGGCCATGGTCCGGAACTCCAATACGCTTTACCGGCTGTTGCGGTTGAATCAAAATCAGGGGGCGGTTCCAGGCGCAACCGATTGCCAGCCCTTCAACGTTCCCGTATGGTGCGTTGTTCCTGTACCGGATAACCCGAGCAGTCCGAGCCTCGATCGGCCGGTGGGAGCATACTTCTCCCTGGATGGGTCGACTGCGTATGTCGTGAACTGCGGACCGGAGTGCGGCGGCGGTACCGCAAGCATCACGAGGATGCCGCAGGATCCGCTGCGAGTCGACAACTATCCTACCTCGGCAACTTACACTTCCCCTGTCACAGGAAGCACACCCGTGCCCGGAGGCGCGACCGCAGTCCTTGCCGATGGCACTACCCTTTACATCTCCGGGCAACAACTCCAGCCGGATGGTTTATTCGCAGGCTTCCTGTCGACCATGGATCTGGGCACAAATACGATAACGGGACAATATTCCATCTCCGACGGCTATCACACGAAGATGTTGTTTGGAGACGACAATACGCTTTGGATTGGATCGCAGGGCTGTGCCACAGGAGAACGTGCGAAGCTGCAGCAGAACTACAACTGCCTGACGCGTTATGACATCGGTGCGAAGAGCACGAAGGTTGTGCCGGACGTCAATCCCGCCGATCCTAACTCCAGCGTTCCCTACCCGAACGCAAATGAGAACAAGTTCTACTATGGCGACCTGACAGGTCTCTGCTGGGTGCAGGGCAAGAACAAGATGTACACAGCGTACGGCGGGCAGGTACATGCCTTCAACACCGCCGACGGTTCTGAGATCAACAACTCCCAGTTCACGATTCAAGGCACGGCACTGGATGTTGCGTTTATGGACGCTGCAACCAACTCCGCCAACTAAAAAGCAGCAGCATATTCAGGCTATAAAAGTGTGGGAGATCGTATTCGGTCTCCCACAACTGCGTTCGGAGACCTATGCTCGATATTCTTGCCATTGCCGCGCATCGTGACGACGTGGAGCAGACCTGCGGCGGAACGCTGCTGGCCATGCACGCACGAGGATGGAAGACCGGCATCCTCGACCTGACGCAAGGCGAGTCGGGAACGCGTGGCACAGCCGAGGAGCGGAGAGCCGAGGCGGAAGAGGCGGCTCGCATTCTGCATGTCAGCCATCGCGAAGCACTCGACCTTCCCGACGGCAATGTGGAGAATACGCTGCAAAACCGGATCAAGATCGCCGGCGTCTTGCGTCGCCTTCGTCCTCGCGTCGTCATACTTCCGTACTGGGCGGGTCGTCATCCGGATCACTACACAACAGCGACGCTCGGTTACGAGGCGTGCTTCGTCAGCGGTCTCAGCAAGGTCGAGATTCCCGCGAACGACTTACCGCCGCACCGGCCATATAAGATTCTCTACGCCTCGCTGTATGCCGATGTGCGCCCCTCCTTCGTCGTGGATATCACGCCTTACGTGGAGCAGCGGCTGAAGTCCCTGCTGGCGTACCGCTCGCAATATGGAAATCACGCCGCCGGCAGCGGTCTGTTTGTGCCTGAAGAGGACATACGCGAGCGAACATTCGCGACGGCGCGCCACTATGGCCTATTGGGGGGCGTGCGATATGGGGAGCCGTTTGTGCAGAAAGAGGTAGGGCTGGTCGACGACCTGATGCTGCTGCCGGTGCAGTCGATCTAAACTTGCTGCGACTCGTTCAGGGCTGGCCAGGATGATCCTTTGCTTCGTCCTTTCGAGAGCTCACCTGACCATATCGGACCTACTGTCTGGGGCTGCAGCGATGACCCGGTTCTTCCCTTCCCGTTTGGCCCGGTAGAGAGCTTCATCGCTGTCTTCTACGAGCGTCTGCCATTGCAGTCCTGAGGTGTGGGACGAGGCGACCCCAAGGCTGGCCTGAGTCTGAATAATCTCGCCACGATATCGGATTGCGAGGTCGTAGATCTCTTCTCTCATTCTCTCGGCCACAAGGATCGCCTCTTCGAGAGAGCTCTCCGGCAGGAGGATACAGAACTCATCCCCGCCGATCCTTGCTACAGAATCGCGCGCCCGAACCGTCTCCTGCAGAACGCCTCCGATGGCTTGAAGGACGATATCTCCGCAACCATGTCCTTTGGTGTCGTTCACAGACTTCAAACCGTCAAGATCCATCATCACCACAGCCAGCGATGCGCCTGTCCGGCGACAATGCTGAATCTCGCGGAGGGCGGTACGCTTGAGAGCCCACCGGTTAAGGAGTCCGGTGAGATCGTCGAACTGGGCTCGCCACAACAGTTCTACACGCAACTTGGCTGTCGAAAGCGACATGAAACCGAAAGCCGTGGCTGCAGTGGTCAGAAGGCAGGCAAGCAGCCATATGGTAGCCATTCGCCCGAGATCGGGCGCGGTAGCGGTTCGCACGCCATCGGTGCTGATAATAGCCCGCACAAAGTAGAGAAAGGCGTAGGCACCCAGGGAGAGGCTGGTGAGCCGGCCCAAGGGTTTTACCTCCTCATCGGAGAACTTGAAGACCAGAAGCGCTACAAGTGCGTGCAGAATCCCCAGCACAAGTAGCAAGAGCACAGCCGGGAATCGGGACTGCGATGGGAAGAGGATGAAGTAGAGAAGGACGCAGGCGACGCCCGCAGCAAGACTGATCTGAGCTGAGCGGATGATCATCCGTCGCTCAAGCAGTTCCGCAAAGCTCTGGTGGAGCAGCAAAACACCCGCCATGGATAGAACCCCGCTGGCGGCCTCGACAGAGTGGGTCGGCTCAAGATGAAGCCAACTTACCCCCACCACAAGCATGCCGCTCCCGCGGCAAAGATTTGCACCTGCGAACCACACAGCACCTCGCAGGCCTCCAACAACTCTGGCGTTGACCAGCATGACGCCCGCGCACAATGCGAACATCAACACGTTCGCAAGAACCAGTGTCGTCGTGTCCATCGTACCCGCCATTCCCGTTTCTCCCCGGGACACTCATTGCGCTACACGACTCGGCCGATGACCAAGAACAGGCTGGCTTTTCTGGTAGCCCCATGCCGCCTTGTTCCCCAACGACTGTCGCCTCAAACTACTGAACGCCGAGCATAAACCTAGAGAATGAAAAACCCAAGATGAATTTGAGGAGGAAGTTACCTATCGATCCGGAGATGGGACCTGACAAAGTTCAAGATTTCGAACGTCATGTATCTGGGTGGGCGAATTGCAAGGACGGGCGTTCCCGCGATGAGCTTTAGAGATATCCCCTTCCACTCGGGCCGTCCCAGCACTCCTTCGGGAACGAGAACCGCGTCCGCTCGATCAAGGAAGAGACGCGCTGAGTCCTTGAAGTCCTCAACAGTGGGATCGAGGACGCTAAGGTAAAGGTCTGGACGAAGAAAGCGAAGGATGCTGTTGGATTCGATCACTGCGTTCCGGCAGCCTGCGAGTTCCTTGCGAATGCGGGGCATGGCTGCCGCCAGATCTCCGGTTCTCGTTCTCACCCATAGGGATCGAAGGGCTCCAGCTGCTAAAAATCGAGAGGAGTCCGTACCGCTGGTTGCGTCTCTCTCTTCGGTCACGGCGAGAGCGTGTTCGGCAGTGTCACAGTCGCAGGGTTCCCCATTGGCGGAGCACATTCCGTGACCGAACTGGGTGATCTTGAACGCAGTCCACTGCATCTCCGGCATCTGCTGGATCAGGCCTTCAACGATGCTGGATTTTCCGATGTTCCGGGAATGCCCGCCCACGACCACGACTGCCATGCCACACCTTCCATCTCCGTTTACGCGCTGCGGCGTTTGAGTCGTGCCAGATCGCGGAGATACTCCTTGAGCGGCCGCGCGGGTCTTCCCCAGAAGACCTCTCCCGGCCCATGCATTTTTTTGCCGCTCAGGACGCCTGCTCCACCCCCTAGAATGACACCTTCGCCGACAGTCGCATGTTCGCCTATCCCAACCTGGCCACCGAGGATCGCCCCGTCTTCCACGATAGAAGAGCCGGAGATTCCAGTCTGCGCGGCGATTACGACGTTCCTGCCGATCCTGCAGTTATGCCCGATATGAACCAGATTGTCGATCTTCGTTCCCGCGCCTATACGGGTCTCTCCCAGTGCCCCGCGGTCGATCGTTGTATTCGCTCCGATCTCGACCCGGTCTTCAATCGCGAGACGCCCCTGCTGCGGGAAGAGCAGGTACTCTCCAGTCTCTTGGTTGCGAGCGTATCCGAAGCCGGCGGAACCAAGCACTGTGCCTGCCTGGACGACTACTTGATCTCCGAGAGTGACGCCGGAATAGATCGTAACCCTGGCGTCGATGCGGCAATCTGCACCAATTCTGACGCCAGCCTCCACGACGACTCCAGGTCCGATAGAAGTTCCAGGCCCGATGACCACATCTGCTCCGACGATAGCTGTGGGATGAATGCCAGCGCCGGTGCTTTTTCCCGCCAGCCGTTGCGCGACCAGCGAGAAGGCATACCGCGCATCTCGAACCCAGACAACCCTCTCGTCAGCAGGACTTGCGTCCGGGTTGCGCAACTTCTCATTCGCGAGGATCAGGCCGGCGGAAGATGAAAGCGCAGCGCCGAGGGAGGCATTGTCGGTCGCGAACACCGCCGCGTCGTTGCCAGCGGACTCGATAGCGGAGACACAGAAGATCTCGGCGTTGCGTCCGGGCGGAAGAGCCGGCGAATCCCCAAGCCATGACACGATCTCGCTCAAACTGGCCATCTCAGTAGATCCCCTCTTGTCCCACAGGTCTTGTCTTCCATCGGCGATGCATCCATAACCACTGATCAGGATAACGCCGAATGTATGCCTCAATCGCAGCGGTAAATGCCGCCGTGTTTCTGAGGGCATCTGCTTCAGGGTCTCTTGAGCACTCGACCGCGAGTTCTTCACCAAAGTGAAGCACATACTTCTGTTCGGTCTTCTCCCACAGCAGAAATCCCGGCACAACCGCAGCACCGGTCTTTGCAGCGACTCTTGCCATACCACTGGCGGTGCAGGCCTGCACCCCGAAGAAAGGGACAAAGACCCCCTGCGGTGGCGTCATGTTGGTGTCCATCAGAATCCCAACGGTCTCGCCATCCCTCATGGAGGCGATCAAGCCACGAGCAAATTCATCTTTATGGATCACCCGGTTGCCATGCATGCAGCGGATTCGGTTAACGAAGCGATCGACAAGAGGATTGTCGAGGCGACGGATGACCATCCCCATCGGATACCCCATCAAGGAGTGATAGAAGCTCGAGAGCTCCCATGCTCCAAGATGCCCGGTTAGAACCAGCACTCCTTTGCCCCGGTCCCGGGCGCGGAGATAATTTTCGAGTCCCTCATAACGAATGAATGTGCTTGCCTGCTGGGGCGTGTAGCGCGGCATGAGGCAGAACTCGGCCAGCAGATAGCCAAGATTACGGTAGACCTGTTTCAGAATCTGCTCGCGACGTACCGGCACCATGTCCGGAAAGGCAAGTTCGAGGTTCTTCAGGCCGACCTGACGAAGACGAGCCAGCGCGAGGTATGCGACCTCTCCGATGGCTGCGCCAGCTCCTCGTGCAATGCTTCGCGGCAGCGACCCGAGCAGACGGACAATCGCATATACAAGCGCAAATTCCACCCTCTCGCGAAGACTTGCGCCTGAGGTGGGCAGATCTCTTTCTATGGCGTCGTTCAAGACATCAGTCTAAATGCCTCTGAAGATTTAGGAAAAAGAGAAGGCGGCCTGCACGGCCGCCTCCTCATAACCTGCGCTTTCGGCCTACTTATCGTCCGCACGAGCGGCAACAAAGTATTTCGCCACGGTGCGCACAAAGGGACGAGCTTCCTCGGGAGTAGCCTCGTTGCCCTTGAGAATGGTCTCGAACGGAATAGCGTTCCCATAGATGACGCGTGTGTCTTCCTGGTTCTGCGAGAGCACTGTACCGTCAAGATCAATGCCGGCGAAGAGTCCCTTGCTGCGTGAGTAGGTCAGGAGCTCAGCGTTCATCTTCCAATCGGTTCCGGCCTGTGCATTCCGTCCCACGGGTCCGGCAGAGGCTGCAGCATCGGCGCCGATCTTGAACTTGTTCTTCAGCATGTCCTGCATGCCCTGCTGGTTCATAGCAACGATGATCAGGTCCGTAGCCTGGCCGCCGATCTGGAATCCGAAGCTTCCGCCAGCAAGCTGGACAAAGACCGGAGCGCTCCATCCACGGGAGGTGCGGCAAGTCGCCACACCCTGACCGTACTGGGCACCGACAACGAAGGCTGCCTTCATGAAGCTGGGGATCACAGCTACACAGCTGGCACCTGAAAGGATGGTTTCCGGGATTCCTTTGTCAGGAGCGGCCATAATCTGGGTCACCACAGCCTGGGCGTCCTGAAGTCTCTCTACTAATTTGGCCTTATCGCTTGCAGCAAAAGCCACCGTTGAACCTGCCGTCATTGCAACTGCACACGCAATCACAGACAAACGCTTCATCCATACTTCCATCTTCACGAACCTTCTTTCTGTTCAGGGCGCTTACCAAGCAAATCGCCTATTTCCAATAGGATATTGGATGGCCTGTGCAAAAGCACCGTTGCTCTCTGCCCCCATCGGCCCCAGAACAAAAAAATGGGGGTTGTAGAGAAGTGCCTGAATCGTCAGGCGCGCTCTCTACAACCCCTCTCCCAGGTCTGTGTTGCTTAGAAAGAGATTGCCTGACGAGGCGGGTATCTACAACGGTACGGAGGTATATAGACCTTCGCGTGAGATTTTATTGCCGATAAACCGCATGGTTACAGTTGTTTATCGACCAGATTCCGGTTGACTGCCTGAACACTGAGGGCGATGCGATTATCGACCCCCATCTTGCGCATGAGGCGGCCCACGTGGGCTTTCACTGTGGCCGCATCGATGCCCAGAGCCTCGGCGATATCGCGGTTGGGCCGGCCGGCGACCAGCAGTTGAAGGACCTGGGTTTCGCGTTCGGTGAATTTCGGCTCAGGAGTGATGTTCCTTCCTTCACCGGCAGAGGCCTCAAGCAGGCGGGCCAGTACTTTGCGAGGAGCCCATACGGAACCGTCACGGACGATCTCAACCGCCATCCGGATCTCATTCTCCCGAGCGGTGTGGGCCAGATAGCCTTTCACTCCCGAGCCAATCACTTTCTGGATGTAATCGTGATCTTCCTGCAGACCTATGACAATCAGACGGATATGAGGGCGCGATCGACGGAAGGTTTCCACCAGTTCGAAGAGGTGGTCCGTGCATGCAGCATCGATGAGAACCAACGATACGCCTGATGCATCGAGTGCACCTGGTCCGGCGACTGGAAGAACCTCTACGGAGCCGTTTTCTGCCACGATGGTCTGCAATCCCAGCATTCGCAAGGGATCGGTGGCGATCAGCCCGATACGGAACGGCTCGTCCTGCTTAGTGTCTGTCATGGCCTCGAACAACTCGACAATGAAAGGGGTCGGGAATGCGAATCTCTTTAGATGGCGATTCTAAAGAAAGAGAGACATCAAAGAGACATCGCTTGGACGGGGCCCGAGGGTGCTAAAGCTTAGGTAAAACGATACCCTGCTGCTTCTGATACTTGCCTTTTCGGTCCGCGTAGCTGATCTCGCATGGCTCATCGGACTGGAAGAAAAGAATCTGGCAGAGCCCTTCATTTGCATAAACTCGCGCCGGGAGCGGGGTCGTATTGGAGATCTCCAGGGTGACAAAACCCTCCCACTCCGGTTCGAAGGGAGTAACGTTCACGATAATGCCACAGCGTGCGTAGGTAGACTTTCCGACGCAAATGGTGAGCACATCGCGGGGAATCTTGAAGTACTCAATGGAACGCGCCAGCGCGAACGAGTTTGGAGGAACGATAACGCTGTCAGAAACAACCGTCACGAACGACCGCTCGTCGAAGGCTTTGGGGTCAATAATGGCGCTGTTAACGTTAGTAAAAATCTTGAATTCATCAGAAACCCGCAGATCGTATCCATACGACGACAGGCCGTATGAGATGACGCCCTCTCGGACCTGCTTTTCACTGAACGGAGAGATCATTCCGTTTTCTTTCGCCTGTTCGCGAATCCAACGGTCGCTTTTGATGGCCACTCGGCTCTAGTTCCCTTCTTCTTCTTTCTGGGTGAAAAAATTGTTCGCTTAACAATTTATCGCGAGTGCAGGCCGCTTTATGGCAAAATAGGCGCGGCGGTCCGCAGGCACAATTGCATCATTAGATTCTTCATCTTACGGTAGCGATCTGTCGTTGACAACCGGGATTCAAATTTCTACTATCACGTTACTAAACCAGGTCCGTATCACATAACATCGGCATTTCCAAAAATCTACAGCCCAAAGGACGGCGGCCCAGAATGATAAAGCAGGACTTAATACAAAGGGTTGTTGAACGCACCGGCCTTCCGCGTACAAAAGCAGAGGCTGCGGTAGACGCTATTTTCGAGAGTATGAAGCAGACGTTGGTCGCTGGCGACCGCATCGAACTTCGCGGGTTTGGCGTATTTACAGTCAAGCCTCGAAAGACAGGCATCGGGCGCAATCCGCGTACCGGCGCCGAAGTTACGATTGCACCAGGTAAGGCCGTACGCTTCAAGCCCGGCAAAGAATTGCATCTGCTGAACTAGCGCTGCCTGGACCTCTGGCACGTTGAGCATCGAGAGAGTTCCAGCCTGGAAGGTCTAACATCCGTGCCACGGCATGGAGGTAGCTTTAGTGGCCCTGCAAAGGTTAAGGGCTGATATGGCTGCTTTCGTGCCGAGGCGATCATCCATGTCTGCACATCGATCTCTCTTCTGTTCTTCCCTTACATCAGGTGCAGTGCGTCTACGTCCACCACCAGATTGCGGCGTGGGATCTCGCGCCTTTCAGCGAAACTGAGCATTGCGCGGAGCGCTTCGCTCGATGCCTTTCTGGTCTCGCCCTTCAGCACAAAATGATAGCGGTAGATTCGCTTCAGGCGCGAGATGGGCGCTGCTGCCGGTCCAAGCACTCTCACCTGCTCCAGATGAGTGGCCTGAAACCAACGGCCCAGTTCCGACGACCAGCCCGTCGCCTCTTCCAGCTTCTCGCTTTGCACAACGACATTGGCGAGGACGGAGAAAGGCGGATAGTGCATCCAACGGCGGTACTGCATCTCTTTCGCTACGAATCCGGGGTAGTCGTGCTCGGCTGCGAACTTAACAGCATAGTGATCAGGATGGTAGGTCTGCACCAGGACCTTGCCTGGAAGTTCTCCTCTTCCTGCGCGACCCGAGACCTGCGTCAGCAACTGAAAGACGCGCTCCGCAGCACGAAAATCAGGGAGTCCAAGGGCAAAATCCGCGCCGACCACTCCCACAAGCGTGACGCCATGAATGTCGTGCCCTTTGGCGATCATCTGCGTTCCGACCAGCAGGTTGATCTCACCCGCATGGAGGCGCGCCAGAAGCCGCTCCATGTCGCTTCGGCCACGCACGGTATCACGATCCATCCTGCCGATGCGGGCATGCGGAAAGATCTCCTGCAGCCGTTCTTCACCCTGCTGTGATCCGGCTCCCAGAAAGTACAGGTGCTCACTCTGGCACTTCGAACACTCCTTCGGCACGCCGCGTCGAAAGCCGCAGTAGTGGCACTCGAGGCGCTGACCGGGTTGTGCGATTGCGTCATTTCCGGTGACGGGCTTGTGGTACGTCATCGAGATTGCGCAGTTCTCACACTCGATCTTCTCGCCGCAACTCCGGCACATCACCACAAAGGAATATCCCCGGCGATTCAAAAGAATGATCGCCTGCTCCCCGCGAGCGATGGTTGACTCCGTCTCTTCGATCAGACGACGCGAAAAGATCTGCTCCCGGCCCGTCTCACGAAACTCGTTGCGCATGTCAACAAGCTCGACAGCAGGCAGCGGCCGGTTCGCCACACGGGTACGCATCTCAATCAGGGCGTAGCGTCCCTTCTCTGCATTCGACCAGCTTTCGAGAGAGGGGGTTGCCGACCCCAACACGACGACGGCTCCGTTAAGCTTTGCACGCATCACAGCTAGGTCGCGGCCATGGTACCGGGGCGTCTCTTCCTGTTTGTAGCTTCCGTCGTGCTCTTCGTCCACGATGGCGAGACCCAGTTGCTTGACCGGCGCAAACACCGCCGACCGGGTTCCCACGACCACTCGCGCCTTCCCTTGGCGGATGCGATGCCACTGCTCCGCTCGCTCATCCGGCGTGAGTTGCGAATGTAAGAGCGCCACTTCATCCCCGAATGCAGCGACAAGTTGGCCCGTCATCGCCGGGGTCAGCCCGATCTCCGGAACCATCAGCAGCGCGGACCTTCCAGCATCAAGTGCACGGCGCATCGCAGCGAAATATACGGCCGTTTTACCGCTTCCGGTTACACCATAGAGAAGGTGCGGAGAGAACGCGCCCTTTTCCATTGCCGCGGCTATGGTCCCAAGGGCCTCCATCTGCGTTTCATTAAGTGCATGCTCGTGGGCGTGCTTTTTGCCGTACGGAGAGACTCCGCCATAGTGAAAGGCCTCTGCGACCTCCTCCACTTGCACAATGTCGCGACGCACAAGCGTCGCCAGTGTGGAATCCGGAACGCCCGCGCGGGACAGAGTCTCTTTCAAATCCCGCACGCGCATGCGGCCGCCGACAGCAGCCAACTCCGCCAGAATCGCCGTCTGGTTTGCATTCAGCTTCGGCAGCCGGAGCCCCTCCACCAGAATCGCTATCTTCTCCATGCGGCGCGCATCCCGCTCTTCCGCAACTGCCTCACGCACCAGCCACTTTTTGCGAACGATACCTTCGAGGAGAGCCTTATTCGCTCCTGTAGCCGAGCGTAATGCGGATGCCTTAGCCGGCTCTCCGCCCTCGAGGTAGTTCAAAATGGCATACTCTCGGTTCTGTTCTTCGGGGCTAAGCTTCGAGCGCCGTGAAGCTCCCTTCGCCGCACCCTCGTAGAGTATCTTTCGGCCTACATCGGTGATTCGATACAGGAACTGCCGCCTAACCTCCGCACTCAGGGGAAGCATGCCGCGCAGCACCTCACCCAATGGAGCGACATAATACTGCGCGATCCATCGCGCCAGTTCCATCAGGTCATCTGGCAGCAGAGCCGAATCGTCAAGAATCTGCTGGATCGGCTTAATTTCGAAGTCTCCCACAGGCGATTCGTCATGTACGCGCATCACAACGCCCATCAGCTTCTGGCCACTGAACGGGACCAGCACCCGCGCACCTATAGCCGGAACCGCTCCATCCACCTGATAGGTAAAGATTTGGTCTAACGGAACGGGAAGCGCGACATCGCAAAACCGAGGCATCTATCCAGCTTATCCGGTTGAAATGTAATTCGCAGACCCGAAGCCGCCTTCTGATGAACAGGCCACTCCTAACACCTCAATTGCATCCATCAGTGGGACAGTTCAAAGTCTGCACACCAGGGCCCCCGGAATTACGGAACTCATTCCGAGTCTCCGTCAGCTTTCTTCCCCTTCGTGGGGTTCACCTGCCTCCCAACCACCGCCAGCTAAGCGGATACCTCTGCTGATGCACACGCATGGAGGCATCTGGATGGAAATCACTCGTTCAAGCAGGTCAACTGTCTTCCTGATCTTCCTTGTTCTTTTGTCGCCGGGACAGGAACTCTATGCGGAGCCCATCGCACAGTTGCTTGAGGCCTGGCCGCATATTCCCAACCCCAATGCGGCCACCATCGCAGAAGCGACGGACGGCACAGAATATACTTCGACTGCCGTCTATCAGATCTACGACAACATTGACCCAGGCACAGCTGTGAGCGCCGGGACAGGCGAAAAGATGAGAGCCGGAGTTGTATCTCTATCTCTAGCCATTGCCGCGCCGACCGCAGGAGCTTTTTCTATAGGAGTAGATCCGACGCCGGTCCCTGAATCGCCAACCCTGCTCCTCATCGGCGTGGGTCTTATCGTCTTCGCAGAGTTTCAACTTCGGCGATCCGCAAAGAGACCTATCAGCAAAGGTGATGGATTCGCTCCATCAGCAAGTCCCCGCCCAGATGCAGAAAAGCCGTGATGCCGTGGTTCTGAGCGAAGTCCAGAAGGACGATGGCGGAGGAAGGCGAGTCAGACCATTCCGTCGTAAAAAGGAAACAGCCTCCTCGTTGGAGGCCGCTTCCCTTTACTTCCCTATCGATTGAAGAGATCGTCGAAGAGTCCTCGCAGGCCACCTTTTCCCTGAGGAACATATTGAGACCCGGCAAGATCAGACTCCGTAAACCCAAAGACGAAGAACTGGTTCGGGTTGGAACCCGCAACTCCGCCGTAGTCCTGCAGGAAGTCATTATCGTTTGCTACCCAGAGCGTATGGACAGTCCTCCCGTTCTGCTTCACATCCGGGCCGAAGGCAAGTCCTTCGAGCTTGGCCGGGACTTGGGCTGGGATGATTCCGTTATCTCCCAGGACCTTCACAATATCCAGGAATAGTGTCTTGGGAACAGCAACAGTTGCAGCGGTGTTGCCATCCATGCCGGTGATATCGGTTGCATTATCAATGTCGATCTTGAACAGCTGCTTTATCTTGGCTTTGCTTCCGTCACCCAGGCCCTTACCATCGCGCTCATCGACCAGAAATTCATGGTCGTTAAGGGCCACGATATCGCTCACACCACTCCCAGTCGTCAGCAGATAGCCGTACTCGTGCACAGTTCTGCCCGATGCGATATCAATGAGCGCCATTCGCAATAGGTTCGCTCCCGCACCACCGGCGTTCGAATCCTCAATCGTTGCGGTCTGCAGTATTCCCAGAAGTTTCCTGCCATCCGGCGTGATCGCCAATCCCTCCATACCCTTGTTCGGAACACGGCCTGTCGAATTTGCTGCCAGCTCGCTATCCGTCGTTGTTGCTGGATGAGCTACGTCGAAGCCGTTTGGCGGATTGAAGGTTCTAATACGCTCTCCCGAGCCGCGCAGGAACTGGTACACATAGGGTCCATACTCATCTGAGATGAAATAGGTCAGCCCATCATTTGAGAGCCTGATGCTCTCCGGGTCCAGCCGTGCATCGCGCACATCTCCCGAGCTACGGTTGGGGTCGAAATTATCGGATCGACCAGTGAAGTAATTTCTCAAAAACGTATTCTGCTTCGGTCTTCCTGAAGGCACACCATATGCGGTGCCGTCACCGTAGACAAGAGGCAGTGGGCTGGCCAGCAGGGTTGTATCGACCAGCTTCGGGGAGATGGTAAAGGGCAGGCCGGTCCCCGTATTCTTCTCAAGGTTCATCCGAATTGTCTGGACTCGCGGAATATACGAAGCAGTGTCGTCGATGGCGGAGTTATAGGAGACGGCGTTCGGGCCGCGGTCCGGCACCGAGAGAAAAGTATCTCCTGAAGCATACGCAATTCCTGAACCAAGACCACCCAGCAGATTCGCCGGAACTCCGTTCTCCAATGTCCCGTTCAGCCCCGAGAGATCCTTGTAAGGACCTGCAGCCGAGCTTGTCAGTGTTCCCTTCGCAAGTAGAGAGACCTGCGCCTGTGCCGGCATCAGCGCACTACCGCACACCAATGCCATAGAAATCTGCAAAAATACTTTTCTCATCGAAGTTTGTTCTCCTGAGTTCCGCTCAGGTTAAAAACAGATCAATGCATGGATGTGAACGAATGATGAAAATGTATTAAATGCAAAAGACTGCGCATCACACGCAGTCTTTTGTTTCGGTAGCGTCTCCTAGGCGGGCGTCTGCGAGGAGATCAGTAGCAAGCTCACGCTGTCGTCCGTCGTCCTCTTATGCGGAATCATTCGCGGCACAAACAAGTAATCGCCCTTCCTAAGGACGACCGTCTTCGCGCCTTCGCTTTCTGGAGCCAGCCACTCACCCGGCTTGGTCTGATGCGCGCCTTTTGGTGTCCCCCCCAGCTCATATTTCGTCTCGCCGTCAAGCACCTGGAAGACGTGGTCCCTCGTTGCATGCCATTCGAACTCCTTGGCAGCTTTCTTGGTCTCCTCACTGAGAATCATCAGCGTTCCTGGTGTTGTTAGCAGGTTTTTGGTTCCATGCTTCGCCTGCACTCCATTCAGTTCGCCAGCCATCTCTGTAGCTGTGAATACCTGTACTCCCGGCCCATCGGACTGCCCCATAGCTGATGAGCCTGCGGTCGAAGCACGAAGCATTGTGTCGGCTAGAGGAGAGGCGACCACTGCGGCGATAGGAGCCTTTAGTAGAAAGTTGCGGCGTGTCTGTTTGTTAGCCATGCTCAAGAGTGAATCACAACCGGCCATGGCTGCGCTACTGACCGTCTGCGTCCCTGATATCCTTCCCGCATGAACAGGCTTTTCCTTCTCCCCTTGGGTAGTGCACTGCTGCTGCTCTGCGGATGTAACAGCCAGCGCTCCAGTAAGCCTGACGATCCCAACCTGGCGCCGCAGACTGCTACTCTATCCACCGAATCTGCGGCGTCCAGCCAGACCTTTGACTACTATCTGCTGAACCTTTCGTGGTCACCCGAGTATTGCCACTCTCATCCCACTGCGACGGAATGTGCTCAGCACCCGACCTTCGTACTCCATGGCCTGTGGCCAGAAAAGAAGGATGGAACATACCCGGAGAACTGCAGCAATCTTCCGGGCCCCGCCGATCCCTCCCAGTACAAAGATATCTATCCTGACGCTGGACTCCTCCAGCACGAATGGAAGACGCACGGCACCTGTTCCGGACTTTCCCCTGATGGTTTCTTCAACCTGGCGCGCGCGAGCTTTTACTTCATTACCATTCCACCAGAGCTCGCCAATCTCCAGAAACAGGTTTCGATGCCTCCGGACAAGATTCTTGAACTGTTCACGGCAGCGAATCCGTCCTTTACCTCCGACAAGCTCGCCCTGAGTTGCGGGAACAACTACCTCACTGCCGTAGAAGCATGCATCGACAAGGAGGGTCATCCCACCAAGTGCGGTGAGCTCAAGTCCTGCAGGGCAAACAGCGTTCGCATTCCACCACCGCAATAACGATGGAAGAACAGAGGCAATCTTTTATCTCCCAGGTCCACGCGCCGGCCACAGCCATCTTCCCTGGGTCATCGCATTTGACATGAATACTCGGCGATTCTGGCGATTAACCTCGCGCAGGAGCTTTGAGGCCCATCTCCTTCATTACCATCTGTAGATCCTTCCACGCCTCGCCTTTCTGTCGTGGATCACGCAGCAGGAATGCAGGGTGATAGGTCACCACTAATTTAGCCCCCCGGCAACTGTGCCAGTTGCCACGTAGTCCGGCAAGCGACTGCTTAACACCCAGAAGATAGGTCGCGGCAGTCGCACCCAGAGCAACAATAACCTTTGGTTGTACTATGTCGATCTGGCGCAGAAGGAACTGACTACAGGTATTGGCCTCGACGGGTTCGGGCACGCGATTAGCAGGAGGCCTGCACTTGACGATGTTGGCAATGTAAACCTGTTGTCGCTGTATGCCCATCGCCGAGATCATATTGTTCAGTAGCTGCCCAGCCTTGCCAACGAAGGGAAGGCCCTGTGCGTCCTCATCGGCTCCCGGTCCCTCCCCAACAAACATAAGCCGTGCATTAGGATCTCCGTCGGCGAACACGATCTTCCGACGGCCCGCATAGGCAAGCGGACATCGCGTGCAATCCCCGATGTCTTCCCGCACGATTTCGAGGGCCGCGGCTTTGTCCGAAGCGGCTAAACGCACCTCCGGCAGAGGCGCAAGATCATTGAAACTGATTAACTTAGGAATTTCAGACTCCGAAGGCTGCGTTTTCGGGGGAGGCGTTACCGCAATGGGCTGCAATTTTGATTGAGCAGGTTTCGATACGACAACTGCTGACGGCTGCGGAGCTCGTTGGTCCGAACCCGATGCGAATCCGACTGCGGGGCCGCCTTCAGAAAGATCGAGCGGTTGGGAAACCGGATCAGGCACGACTCCGAGATCCGGCTCGCATCGGCGATAAAGATTGTAGATACCCAGGTCGCGAAGGTATTCGACATAGGCACGTAACTGCTGCTCCGCCTCTCCTGCCATCCTTATATGCTACCGCGTGCGCCCGCGAGAGCGAGTCTCTAATGAAGATGCGGTTCCGGTTGCTTTGGGAGCATGAACTTGACGAATCCCTGCTCGATCTCATCCTGCGCCACCCGGCAGGCTTTGCTTGACTTGGCATTGATCAAAGGAGGTGCTCCCGATTGCAGTTGCCTTGCCCGACGCGCGGCGCCCTTCACCAGACTGTACTTATTAACAAATGTAGTTTCGTCCGTCATGATTGCTCCTCTCTTGTCGTCTGACTGTACCTCAGCCCGTGAAATCTGCACCAGAAAATTAGTGGTGGAAATCTGGTTATTGTTCTCCAAAGGCTTCCAAGACAGCCTTCAGCCTGGGAGAAGCCGCGTCGGTCCTGCAACTGCGGGCCACGGATTCGTATTCCACCTCGCCGCGCTCATAGAGAACAATGCCGCGCATCTCTGCAACGGCATTTTCCAGAACATCGTTTACCAGAGCGTATTCATACTCCCAAACACGCTTCAGCTCGTTTTTAGCGCCCGCCAGACGTTTTTGGATGACTGACTCATCCGTCATCTTTTCGGCTGCACTCCGATTTTTCAGGCGCTGCTCCAGAATCCCGGGACTCGGGGGAAGGATAAAGATCGATACAGCCTGGGGCATCTTCTTCATCACCTGCAGTGCCCCTTGCACATCGATGTCGAGCAGCAGGTCCCTGCCCAGATCTTTGGCGTGTTGCAGCGCTGAGGCGGCGGTTCCATAGTAGTTTCCGAAGACCTCGGCCCATTCCAGAAAGTCGTCCGCTTCTACCATTCGCTCGAACTCTTCGCGGGTAGTGAAGTAGTACTCGCGCCCGTTCTCCTCAGATCCACGTGGTGCCCGGGTAGTGTAAGAGATGGAAAAGTCCAGTCCCTCGACCAGGGTTCGAAGTTGTGTGACCAAAGTCGACTTCCCTGAACCGGAGGGCGCTGAAATGATAAAAAGAATTCCCGCCATCGAGCCCCTAAGTTTTCGTGTCTTGAAATCTTTGTCAGTGTAAACGCTTCTACTCCAGATTCTGCACCTGCTCGCGCGCCTTCTCGATCTCAGCCTTGATCTCCAGGCCCAGCTCGGTGATGCGCAAGCTGTTGTCCCCTGCAGCGGCACTCGTCTTGGAGAGCATCGTGTTGGCCTCCCGATTGAGTTCCTGTAGCAGAAAATCCATGCGCTTGCCCAGCTCTCCTCCCGCGTCGAGCATGCCAATGAATCTGTCAATATGCGTCTTCAGACGCACGATCTCCTCCTCGATATCGCTCTTTTCCGCCAGTACGGCTGCCTCCGAAAGAATCCGCTCTTCGCTGACAGGCCCCGCTGAAGTGAGTTCCATCAACCGGGTGCGCAGGCGCTCGAATTGAGCCTCGCGGACACCGTTTCTTAGGCCTGCCATCTCGTCAGCGAATGTCTTCAGACGCTGCATCGAGCCACGCAGTTCCGAAGCCAACATAGCGCCTTCCTGAGCTCGAGCTTCATTCAACTTTTCGATTAGCGATGGCATCACTTTCATCACGGCCTGATCCAATTCCGGGATACCGTCGGAACCGATGTTGGTTTCAACGCTCATGACACCAGGAATCCTTAATAGAGAGTTGAGATCGGGCTGGGAGGGCAGGTTATAAAGCGCAGATGCCTGGCTGAATGCCGTTACATAGACTCCCAGAAGATCCGTATTGAGCTGGATCTGCGCACTGGTCTTGCGCTCCACCTGCAGGATGACCTCAATATGTCCACGCTTAAGCGCCTCTTTGAGAAAGCGGCGTAGCTGGATCTCCAGCGAGTCGCAATAAGAAGGCAGCCTCAGATGCAGATCGAGAAAGCGATGGTTGACGCTTTTGATGGCGATGGAGAAACCGACGCTCTCATCTGAAGCGCTTGCTGCGCTTGCAAACCCTGTCATTGAATAGACGATGCTCAAGAAAATCCCTCCAACTCAGCCGTCTGCAAAGGAGTTTCGCTTTCCACTGCAAGCGGACTCTCTTGTCCAAACTGCAGGTCATATAGTCTTCGATAGGTTCCCGAGTTTCGCATGAGTTCATCATGCGAACCGGTCTCAGTGATCTTTCCGTTTTCAAGCACGACGATTTTGCTCGCCCGGCGCACCGTAGATAGGCGATGCGCAATAACAAAGACGGTTCGCCCCTGCATAAGATTGGCCAACGCTGCCTGAACGAACTGCTCGCTCTCAGTATCGAGAGCACTGGTTGCCTCGTCGAGAATGAGGATAGGCGCATTCTTCAGGATGGCCCGGGCTATGGCTAGCCTCTGGCGCTCTCCTCCGCTTAGCCTCAGGCCTTTCTCACCGATGCGAGTGTTGTAGCCGTCCGGCATCTTCGAGATAAAATCATGCGCCAATGCCATCCGTGCGGCTTCTTCAACCTTGCTCATGGAAACATCCGGCTGGCCGTATGCGATGTTGTTTCTTACGGTGTCGTTGAAAAGAACGGTCTCCTGCGTAACTTTGCCAATCTGTTCGCGCAAAGATGCGATCGTGACATCACGAAGGTCATGACCGTCGATGACAATTCTGCCCTGATTTACATCGAAGAAACGCGGGATGAGATTGACCAGAGAAGATTTACCAGCGCCGCTGGGCCCCACAAAGGCAACCACTTCTCCAAGCTTGACGTCGAGATTGATCTCATGGAGAACCTGTGCGGTGGTGCCGTCATCCGTCACATAACCAAACCCCACGTTCTCAAACCGGATTCCCTTCTCAAACCCGCGAAGAACGAATGCCCGACGCTTTTCGCGGACGTCGTCCTGTGCATCCATGAATTTGAAGATGTCTTCGCTTGCTCCGAGTGCCTGCTGGAAGCTGTTATAGAACAGAGCGAACTTTCGGACCGGATCATAGAGGGTAAAGACGGCTACCAAGAATGCAATAAAGGAGCCGGCCGTCATCTCATGCTGCCGAATCCGATCTCGGCCGAGCAGTAGAAGGAGTGCGATTCCAACCGATCCCAAGGCATCCATCAGGGGAGAGCTGATGGCCTGAACGCTGACAGATTTGAGATTCGCCCGGAAGAGCCTTCGCGCGGCCTTCCGGAACCGATTCATCTCCCAGAGTTCCATTCCGAAGGCTTTGACGATCCGATTTCCAGTAATTGTCTCGTGAAGGATGTTCTGGATCTCCGCCAGTTTGTCCTGTCCCTTGCGTGTGGTCTGCCGAACGCGTCGGCCGATGCGCCGCGCCGAAGATATAACGACCGGAACAAACAGAAGAAGAACCCATGCAAGTTTCCCTCCTACAACAACGACCACTCCTGCGGTGAACAACAACGTGAAGAGCTGCTGCAGCGAATCGCCCAATACGCTGGACATGGCGTACTGTACCCGCTCGATGTCGTTGATCAGCGTCGATAGAAGAGTACCTGTGGAATGCTTCTGAAAGAAGGCGACAGAGCGGCGAAGCACGGCGTCATACAGATCGTTCCGCAGGTCTGTGATCATGCCGAAGCCGGCATAGTTCACGAGATAGGTGCCAAGATAGTCGCAGACGGACTTCAGGATGGCAGAAACAACCAATGCATAAGCCACGACGGTCCAGGCGTTATGGAAGTGGCTGGGAACCAGGAACTGCAGGTCGAGCACACGACTGACGTGGGGCAGATGAAACATCAGCACGTCGCGTGATTGTGCGTTCGGGCTTAAGACGTTATCGAAGATCGGCTTTACCAGAAGGATGCGGAATGCTGCCATCGCTCCCACCGCTGCCATCAACACCACAGAAGCAATCAGATGGAGGAGGTAAGGCCTCACATAAAGCAGCAATCGCCATATACGCTTCAAGCCGCCACTCTCCCACTCCTCGAACTTCCAAGCATGGTTTTATTTTAATCGTTAGGAACTGAGAATGCCCGAGGATAGACCTAGCGCGGCATGTCCCGATGCGACGTTTTTACCCGGTACCCCGCCGCCTCAAGCCGATTCTTCATCTCCTCTGCGATGAATACGGAGCGGTGCTGTCCGCCGGTGCATCCGAACGCGACGGTCAGATAGCTTTTACCTTCTTTGATGTAGTGCGGCAGAAGGAACTTCATCAGATCCGTTGTGCGATCAAGAAATTCAGCGGTCTGGGGAAAATCGCGCACGTACTTCGCCACCTTGGAATGTTTGCCCGTCAGCTTACGGAACTCCGGTACAAAGTGCGGATTGGGAAGAAAGCGGACATCAAAGACGAGATCGGCCTCAGCAGGAACACCATTTTTGAAACCGAAGCTGTTGGACGATATGGTGAGATTGCGATCGTGCTCGTCACGCTCAAACTGTGCTCCGATATGGGCTCGAAGATCGTGCACGGTGAACTTCGTGGTATCGAGGACGATGTCGGCAACATTACGAATGGGGTCCAGACGCTTGCGTTCGGCACGTATGGACTGAATCACAGTATCCGTACGGCCCATCGGATGGGGACGTCGAGTCTCTGAAAACCGGCGAATCAGAGCGTCATCGCTTGCCTCAAGGTACAGAACGCGCGTGGGGAGAACTCTTCTAACGCGTTTGAGAATGGATGGGAATTCATCGAGCCGCATCCCTTCCCTGACGTCGACTACGAGGGCAGCGCGCTCGATCTCCGCTGACTGGCGGACCAGATCAGCAAAGCGAGGCACCAACTCGAGTGGGAGATTGTCTACGGAATAAAAGCCAAGGTCTTCAAAGGTCTTGAGGGCCGATAGTTTCCCGGAACCCGACAGGCCGGTCAGAATCACCAGCTCCTTGCTTCGCGCTTTCGCGGTCTTTGGCTTCGTAGACTTGCTCGATTGCTTCCGGGGCATGACTGGAATCGTAGCACCAGTCGTGCCCTCGGAATCAAAGCTGGCGGATCCTCTCACGGAACCTCAATCAGCTCCATTTTGCCATCGCGCTTGCGGTGCAGGACGAGCGCCTGCCCTCCATGATCGCGGAAGACAAAAACCTCGCGGTCCCGAAAGGCTGCCTCCTTGACTGCCTCTTCGAGCGACATGGGACGAAGAGCCACCCCATCACTTGAGCGCACGAGATGCGGCTCAGCCAAAGGAGTCTCGGAAGGAAAGGAGTGAACCAGCATAGGGACGACCTTACGCGAGGATCCATTCGTGCCGGTGGTACTCTTTGGAAGCGGCTTCACAGCGGCAACACCATCATCTTCGGGCGCTGCAAGTGCCACCTGTCGGACCCCATCCTTCGCGTGTCGTTTGATCGTTGTTTTTTTCTTCTTCTGGCGTATGGCCTGCTTTTCGATCGCGGCCAGAGCGTCCCGCACTGCCATCTCCATATCGGTCGCTTCACAGGTAGCTACCAGTTTCAGGTTTCGAGTCTGCACGGTCAATTCCGCTATGCGGCGGTATTTCTCCGTGGTGAGGATTACGTGCACACTGCCCGCACCTCCAAGGATCTTTTCGATGCGCGCAATTCCTGCTTCGGTCTGGGCTTTTATCTTTTTGGTGATTGTTGTCTGTCTACCGGTGTAATCCAGATTCATTGCAGTACCTCTTGTGCAACATCTTACGCCGGTTCATCGTACCCGGCGCTGATGGGTGCTCGGAATCTGCATGTCCTCACGGTACTTCGCTACTGTTCTACGGGTGACCTGGATTCCCTGTCGCTGGAGTTCAGCAGCGAGCTGGTCGTCTGTCAGGGGCTTGCGAGAATCTTCCTCTTCGATAAGCTTCTTGACCTTGCGCTTCAGAAGAACGAGAGGAAGGTCCCCTCCCTCGGGTCCGTTTACTCCCTCCGAAAAGAAAAAGCGGAGTTCGTAGACGCCTTGTGGTGTATGCACGTATTTGTTAGCTACTGCGCGGCTGACGGTGGATGGGTGGACGCCGATCTCCTCGGCTACTTCCTTGATCATCATGGGCTTCAGAGAATCCACGCCCCGTTCCAGGAAGTCGGTCTGCCGTCGCACAATGACCTCACAGGTTCGTACAATTGTGTTCTTTCGCTGCTCAATATTCCGGAGAAGCTGAATCGCCGACTTGTAGCGCTCCTTGACGTACTCCCTTACCTCTTTTTCGGTTTGCTTCTCCTGCAGCATGCGGCGGTAATTGTGGTTCAGCCGCAGCGCGGGCATGTCTTCTTCATTGACGAGAACGACATACTGGTCGTCCCGCTTCACAAACGCAACGTCTGGTTCAATGAGCCGGGTCTCAGAGTGGTTGTATCGCTGGCCCGGTCTGGGCTCCAGCGATCGAATAAACTCTACCGCGGCCTGCACCTCTTCGGCGGAGCACCCGCAGCTTCTTGTAAGTTCACGCATATCCTTCTTCTGTAGAAGGGTTAGGCAGTTTTCCACGATGTAGGCCGCTGTCGTAAATACATCACGTCGTTCTGGGAGACCAGCCTCGGAGTCTTCGGTTTTTGACTCACTGCGAGGCGCTGCGAAGTCCTTCCGCCGGCGCAGCATTAAGGCTGCCTCATTCCGCCGGGCTGCTATCTGAATAGACAGACACTCGCGCAGGTCACGCGCGCCAACTCCCACGGGATCGAGGTTGCTGACGATAGTTCGAGCCTCGCGAATCGTTGAGAGTAGCGGATCGGGCTGTTCCGAAGCTGCGATTTCAAGGCTCCGCAGGTCCTCGATTGCCTCAGCCGCCGTTCCCAGTTCATCTGCAGATGCGGAGTTATGGCTTTGAGGCGTGTGGAATGGAATAGGTGGTGTTGCACGGGGCTCGAGTAGCTGCGAAAGTGATTCCGCAAGCTCCTCATCCGTAGCCGTCAGATAGCCGTTTTCATTCAGATTACCGATAACGAGCTCCGCAGCAGCACGGAGGTCCAATTCAAGATTGAGCGAACCAAGCTGCCACAGCAGATGGTCGCTCAGTGTGCTGGGCTGGGAGAGAAAACTCTCAATTGAGGGTTTGTCATATTCTTCGAAGTTAGAACTGGTTCGAAAGCCCGGGTCGAGATAATCCTGGAAGTAGCTCCCAAAATCGATCTCGTCGAAAGGATCTTTCTCTGCACGCTCACCTTCAGCCGCTACCTCCTCGGCAGAACGCTCCCGATCGCCTTCGATGCCGGCCCGTTCTTCGAGCGGAAGACCACTCTCCTCAATCTCCTCGAGAACCGGGTTCTCGATGATCTCGGTGTTGATCATCTCCTTGAGCTCCAACTTGTTGAGCGCAAGCACACTGACCATCTGCACCAGCCCGGGAGTAAGCACCTGGCGCTGAGAGACTTTCAGATTGAGCTTGGGTTGCAGGAGCACGTTAGCGAATCCTCGTAGTTCTTATCACGATGTGGGATGGGATGGGCGGTTTCGACTCTCTTGATCGGTCAATTTGACCGGGCCGAACCTCCAGATCATTAGTCTACACGCTGCAAACTCATTGAAATCCAGTCTATCGCGGGAGACGAGCGGATGCGCTCTCCATGGGATACACCACGTTTACAACGGAAGTTGTATCAACTTTCAGTCCATCGAGAATTTTTCTCCCAGGTAAACCTTACGGACTTCGGGATCGCGGCCGAGATCTCCCGGAGTGCCAGCTCGGAAGATCTTGCCTTCATTGATGATGTAGGCTCGATCCGTAACTGAGAGTGTCTCGCGCACGTTGTGATCTGTAATCAACACTCCGATCCCGGATCTCTTGAGACCGAAGATGATCTCCTGCAGATCGATCACAGCTATGGGGTCGATACCTGAAAAGGGCTCATCCAGAAGGATGAAAGCCGGATCGATGGCAAGACAGCGAGCGATTTCGACACGTCTGCGCTCACCCCCGCTGAGAGCATACCCGCGGGTCTTCCTCACGTGCGAAAGGTTGAGCTGCTCGACAAGCTTCTCGGTGCGAGTTCTTCTGGCTTCCCAGCTTAAAGATTGAGTTTCCAGCACAGCTAGAATATTGTCTTCGACCGTGAGTTTGCGAAAGACAGAGGGTTCCTGAGGAAGGTAGCTGATGCCACATTCGCGCGCACGAAGATACATCGGAAGGCGTGTAATTTCGTTGCCATTCGCCATTACTCTACCGCTGTCCGGCCGTATCAACCCGACGATCATGTAAAAGCTGGTAGTTTTTCCGGCGCCGTTAGGGCCAAGCAGACCTACCACCTCTCCCTGCTCTATGTTCAGACTTACGCCTCGTACTACCTGGCGACCGCCATACGACTTGCCGAGCTCTTCGGTCGATAGCGTCTTCATCACTTTCTCTTCACCCGCGTCTCCGTGCGCACTCTGGGTCCATTCCTCTCCTGATCTCCATTAGAAATCACCACACTCTCATCCTGTTGGCGAAATCGAAGTTCTCTCCCGGTGACCACACCCTGTATGGGGTCGATCACTTTCGGCGGCTGCTGCTCCGTACCGGTAAGAACATAAACTCCGTCGCTGGTGGTATAAACCAGCCGCTCGCCTGTCGCACGTCGTCCCTGTTGCTGAATCTGAAGATCGCCTTCGATCACAACGCGATCGACCGCTCCAGATGGCAAACCGGAATTTTGCGATTTTGACATGTCATCTCTTTTTCCCTGTGCTGGCAGGAAGTAAGCTGTCGCCTGCTGCCCAAGCATGACACCGTCCGCACTTTCCACCCGAACCTTACCCGTAAACCTGAGGGTGCGCGTCTCGTCGGAATAGACCATCTCATGACTTGCGATGCGGACGACAGTAATTTTGGGTGTTGAGTTCCCAAGCAGCCCATGGCCTTCCTCGCCATGGGCTGGCGAACTTACCAGAACCGTATGGACTGCCATTGCCGTACTGCGAGCTTCGCTTCGTGCCGTCAGCGTGTGTTTATGACGATCGAACTGAAGGGATGGGGCCTGCAGCTGAAATGCCCCCTGCCAAAGACGAGCAGGTCTGCTTGCGGACCCGTAGAAGGTTGCGATGTCCGAGCTTTTCTTCAGATCCGCCTGCTCAGCGAGGACATGCAGCAGCTCCGCAGTATTGTTTTGTCGATAGTTCACCTTGATGGAACCTTCGGCGCTTGCATCTCCAGATCTCTGATCCATCTCAACCCGGTCCGCCCACAGGGTGCCGTCAGCATTTTGCAATTCCACAGCCCCGATCAGCAACATCCTCTGAGTTCGACCATCGTAGGTCGCTCTCTGGGAGCTTGCCCTATCGTTTTCGGAGTTTGCTACCATCGCGCCGTGTGGCTGTGCTCCACGAACGAGGATTACATGGCCCTGCAGCAAGGCGTTCTTAATCTCATCACCTCCGCCAAGGGAGAGGCCTGTGCTTCTAGACCCTGTTTGCGACGGTTGGAAGGTGACGTCGAGGCTGTCACCAGAAGCAGTCTGATCTAACTGCTGTCCGTTTCTTTGTTCGAGCGCGGCGGCCCCGTCGCTCTTGATTTCAATCAGCCGGCTTTGCCCGTCTTCGCGACGAAATCGCGCTGTCAGCGCCTCTCCTTTGATCGAATTGGTTTCCGTTTCATTTCCCTTTTTGCCAAGACCGGTCGATTGAAAACGGGCGTTACCGTTTGCGTTGACCTCTTGCAGCCACGTTTTGTTCTCTGGAGTGACGCCCAGGGCAAGCGCAACCTTATCGGCTCTGAGTTCCCTACCAGTCGTCCCACCGGAGGGCTGTGCAGAAACTGAGTGTTCGAGAAGATGAACGGATCCATTGAAGACCGCCCGTGTCAGGCGACCTTGGCTATCGAAGGTCCCGCGAGCCTCTGCTGCATCAGCACTTGCCTGATGGGAAACGTCCACAGCACTGTAGTGAACACTACCTGTCAGCACTACAGAGTCGGGTTTACTTGATTCACCCAGAAGAACCTCGCCACGTTGTGAAGAGATCTTCGATCCATCACTCGACGCTATGATGACTCCGCGTTCGCCAAGGAGACGTTCTGTGGATCCATCTTTACGTAGAAACGCTGTTGCGAGCTGAGCTTCAACGGTCTGCCTTAACGCATTCTGCTTACCATCGCTGTCTATGGTCACGAACCTTGCCTGGGTAAGCACAACCTTACGATCCGAGCGATTCAATTCGCCACGAGTGGCCGTCAGCGCGACTGGTTTCCCGTGCTCCAACCCGCTTACCTGGATGGCCGAATGCAGCAGAAGGACGCCGCTGTCGGTGTTGTAATCAGCGCCGATGGCATGTCCCGTCAAACCGTTGTACTCGAACTCTATCGGCTGATCTGTTGCAGCGACACCTAGCTTTTGCAGATAAACAAGACCGCTGGTTTTGACATGAATCATGCGCGGATCTTTCATGTCTTTTTCATGTATGTCTGCGATCTCCGGCGCCTTCTGCTTGCTTACCGTACTTGAGGTGTCTGCGGGAGCCTGTAGATCGAGGTGGACCTCGCCCAAAGCCCGTACCACACCTTCACCCTGATCCAGTTCGAATTCTTTACCATAAATGTGATCAGTCCGATTTTGCTGTTCCTCTCCGCGTCCATAAACCGTAATACCGACGTCGTGCAGGATGTACTTGCCATCTTTATGTTGAATGGCTTTCGCCGCGTGAACAGTGAAAACTGTTCTTCCTTTCACAGTCTGCGACCAGGTGAAAGAATTCGTCTCCTGCCGGATATCAGCACCCAGCTTGCGAGGAAGTTCGGCAAGAAAACGATGGGCTCGATAGTGAGCGAACACAAGAAAAGTTGCGATCACCAAAAGGAGAAGGCCCGCTCCAGCGAGCAAACCTTTCCGCAGCCTATCGATCGACACCCGCATCATTAACCGTCTTTCTATCTTCTCATCTTCTGCGGGAAGCTCCGCCTCTCCGGCGCGCTCTGCCGGCCTGTACACTATCGCAATGGCAGACCAGCTTTACCTTAGCCTTTGGTTTCCGAACTTTCGCTTCGAAGCGCTTCCAGGAGCCCTGGCGTCCGTCTTGCGCCAGTTTGCTCTCGTCAGCGGGGAGAGCCGCGTCTCTGCGGCCAGTGTCTACCCGATCAGCTTTACCGAATCCCCGGTGTATCAGAGGATCTACGTAAATGACGATCGGTCGCAGTCTACTGAAGATTCGATCATTGAAAATGCTGTGGCGGAAGCGACAGAGCAGCTCCACGACGATCTGGCCTACGAGTTCGAGATGAAGTGGAAGCTCTGGAAACCGGAGTCCAACGAAGCGCCGATCTCAGAGGCGGCACTCGATGTGCTTTGGCGGCGGGAACCCTCTACCGTGCGGATTCTCGGCTTCGGCCCCCAGTTTGACCAGGCTAGTTATGAGCAGAATGGACACATCCGCGTCGACTTCGGTTTGGACACTCCATGGATCATGGATGAAGAGCAGGAAGAGGTCCTCGATGAAGAGACACAGAAATATATTCAGCAGAATATAGAGATGCTGCTCGCATTTACCCTCTCGGTCGAAAAGAACTGCGGTATCTCGAGCCGGCTGCTGTGGACGGAATCCGGAGAACCGCTTGCTGAAAAGCTGATCGCCCGCCTGCAACGGTTAAACTAGGCGATAACATCATAGGCCGAGGCCGGCAATCAGTTCTAACCGGCTGTGACGATCTCAGAGAAGTCGGCGATTCCAGAGAAACTTGCTACGATACCCGAGAGCAGCGACAATCTGCTTTCGCGAATTCCTTTGTCGGGATCCATTACCATCACCTGCTCAAAGAAAGCGTCTACCTGCGGCCGCAACGCCGCTATCTGTTCGAGCGCGACCACATATTGGTGCTCTGCACTGAGAGCACTCACTTTTGCACTCACTCCTTGAGCTGCTTCGGCAAGATCGCGCTGCGCAGCATGAGGTTCATCCAACAGACTGACAGCTCCTTGCGGGAGTTCACCCTTTTCCTTAGCCTGAGCGAGGATATTCTTCATTCGCTTGAATGCTGCGCTCACAGCCTCAAAATCATCAGAGGCACGGACGACAGTCACTGCCTCTGCACGTGCCAGGACGTCGCGCACATCATCGCTTCCCGCGGCAAGCACCGCGGCAACAACATCATAGGCATGGCGCCGAACTTCGCGAAGGTAGAACTCCAGACGCTCAACCAGGAAAGCCCGCACCCGTGCCTCAACAGCTTCATTTGCGGTCGCACGTCCTGCTATTTCTCTGAGAGTAAGGGGCAGCGGTATTGTGCTCTCCGCAAGGATCTTTACAATACCGTTCGCTGACCGCCGCAGCGCGAACGGATCCTTTGAACCAGTGGGTTCCATGCCCAGTCCAAACATACCCGCAATCGTGTCCGCTTTGTCTGCAATCGACAGGAGCGCTCCTTCAGTGGTACGCGGCACATCATCTTCGATGGAGGAAGGCAGGTACTGATCGTAAATAGCGGTGCTGGCCGCGGAAGATATACCTTGCGCCTTTGCATAGAGGCCGCCCACGATTCCCTGCAACTCAGTGAATTCCTTCACGAGTTCGGTAGTTAGGTCAGTTTTCGCCAGCGTCGCAGCTTCGTCTAAAGCAATGGCGTCAACGTCGCTTCCCCGCGATTTCGCCAATTCAGCCAGTCCCAGCGCCAACTCGCGCACCCTCGTCGTTTTGTCGGCGTAGCTCCCTAGTTCTTTTTGAAAGGTCACGTTCTCCAACAACTTCACGCGATTCTTCAAGGCAGTACGTTGATCGAACTCCCAGAAGAAGCGCGCATCGTTGAATCGTGCGCGGAGGACACGCTCGTTCCCATGCCGAATGACTGTCAATCCCTCTTCGTCGGCCTCTGTATTTAGAACGGCAAGAAAATGCGAGGCAAGCTTGCCTGAGGGGCCTTCTACTGCGAGGTACTTCTGATGATCGCGCATTACGGTGACCAGAACCTCTTCAGGCAGAGAGAGATACTCTTCCTCAAAATTGCCCAGAATGACTGTTCGATCCGAAGCCCACTCTGTCAGATGGGTCAGGGTGTCGATCAGATCGTGATCTTCGCGCCACCTCGCCTCAGGTACGGTACGCGTCACTCGATCGAGCGCCTTTCGGATCTTTTGGCGTCGTGCTTCCGCATCAGCGATCACATGAGCCTCGAGAAGGGCTGATTCATAGCTCGAAGGCGATTCGATTGCGATTCCGGCATCACCAAAGAGAACGCGGTGCCCATAGGTCACTCTTTGGGCGACTTTGCCACCGAACTCGATCGGAACGACTTCTGCCCCCAGAAGAGCGACAAGCCAGCGGATGGGACGTACGAACCGCTCCGGCTTTCCTGGGCGCCAGTACATATTCTTCGCCCAATAGATAGCAGCCAATTCCTTGGGCAACTCCGCGGCCATTACCTCTGAGGCCAGGCGTCCGCTCTTGACCAGCGTGGCCGCAAGATACTCTCCCTTCGGAGTAAGAACTGTCTTCAAGGCTTCCACTTCTACGCTACTCTTCTTCGCAAAAGCTAAAGCAGCCGGAGTTGCCACACCATCCTTGTACGCGATCTTCACGGACGGTCCCATGACTTCCTCTGCGCTGTCGCTCTGACGCTCGGATACATCTGGAACCAGCAGCGCGAGCCGGCGAGGTGTCGAGAAGCTTCTACCTGAGACTCCGGGCTCTATGAGACGCTCTCGTTGCAGCAAAGCAAGAACCCGACGGCTCAATTCAGTCTCCGCTCCCGCGATCATGCGCGCGGGAACCTCTTCCAAACCAATCTCAACAAGAAAATCAGCCATCACTCTCGATTCATCTTTCATTCGGCACGGACGCTCAGGTCCGGATTAGACATCTTTGCTGCTTCAGTCATATCAGCGTTTCAGCTGGAGACTGACACTTCCACTTCCCTCTGCGCCAAAAGTTCACCTTGCCGGGCATGTGCCTTCGCAACTCCTACTACGAGAGTGCGGATTCGCGCCATCACGCCAACGCGCTCGGTGACGGAGATTGCACCTCGAGCGTCCAGCAGATTGAACATGTGCGAACATTTCAAGGCTAGTTCATAGGCTCCCAAGACAGGAAAACGCTTCAGAGCGAGAGTATCCAACTCCTTCATATCGCGACTCTTTTCGAGCAGAGCAAGGCACTCTGACTCATAGAGCTTAAGGTGTTCCCACAGCTTCGGCACCTCCGCGTAGTCGAAACTGTACGCGGAAAACTGTTCCTCTTCTGCCAGCCGCATCTCGCCGTAGGTCACTCGACGTCCCGTATCCGGTTCCACAGCCCAGACTATGTCGTAAATGGAGTCCACGTCCTGTAGAAACCCTCCGATGCGTTCGAGACCATAGGTGATCTCTCCAGCGATTGGGTCCAGATCCATCCCCCCGCACTGCTGGAAGTAAGTAAACTGCGTGATTTCGAGCCCATCGAGCATGACCTGCCACCCGACCCCCCAGGCCCCGCCGACCGGCCACTCCCAATTGTCTTCTTCGAACTTGATGTCGTGTTGGCGAAGGTCGATCCCGATGGCCTCAAGTGACTCGAGGTACAGTTCCTGGATCCTCTCCGGTGGCGGCTTCAGAATCACCTGGAATTGGGTGTGTCGAAACAGGCGATTGGGATTCTCGCCGTACCGGCCATCTGCAGGGCGGCGTGAAGGTTGAGCGTAGGCGATGCGCACCGGTTTGGGACCAAGAACCCGTAGAAAGGTATCGGGAGACATGGTTCCAGCTCCAACCTCAACGTCATAAGGCTGCTGCAAGACACATCCCTGGTCAGCCCAAAAGCGCTGCAGACGGAACAGAAGCTCCTGGAAGGTAAGCGTCTCGCCTTTTTTTGTATTGACGGTCATTCACTTCTCTTTATTTTCAGTGGTTGTTCCATTCTAAATGCAGGATTGGCAGGTGGGTCTTACCTTGCACTTCGTGAGGTTGTCCGTCATACCGGGCTATTTCGTGAAAAGAGCACAACTCACAATCCATCTCCCAAATATTGGAGAATGAAATTACTAAATTATTATCGCCCCCACACCTTTCCATAAATCAATGCATATCATGCGATAAACGTCTATAAATGAATAGCTTACTCGAGATAAACACTCTCTCGGCGACGCTCAATCGGCTACTCTTTTCTATGAGAGAACATATTTTTGCTATTTCCTTTTCCATATTGTGGTATATTTTTCTTACGGGATGAAGAGTTCCGGACAGATTCTCAGCCTTGAGCGTGAATCCTCGGCTGATACAAGTTGCGTCACTGGCCTCCCGGCACGAACAATGTTCGTGCCGTTTTTTTTGTGAGATCAACGCCTTCCTTCTAGAATGAAGCAATGAAGCGGATTTTGGGACTGCTCGCTCTTGGTCTTGTCACGGTCGCTGCCTCGGCACAATGGAGCAATCCGGCTGTCGAAATTCCTGCCTACAATGCAAAATCTCCATCGAAGCCTCTGCCTCCTATCCTGAGCGGAGCCCAGCTTTCGGGCCCCTATTTCTCCCATGCCTATCAGGTAACTGCTTACAAGATGGCGGCAAAGATCCCCGCCGTTCTACACCAGCAGCCTTGCTACTGCCGATGCGACGTCGCCATGGGACATAACAGCCTGCATAGCTGCTTTGAGGGAACCCATGGCGCAGCTTGCTCAACCTGTATGCGCGAGGCGGTTTACTCGTACCAGCAGACGAAAAAGGGAAAGACGCCCGCCCAGATCCGGGCGGGGATCGAGCGGGGCGACTGGCAGGACGTCGATCTGGAAAATGCATCTCTGTAAATCAATGCATTCGTTCGCTTTTCAGTCATGACGGGCTATGCTCTCAGGTATGAGCTGGTTTTTCTGGGCGATTCTCTCTGCGGTGTTTGCAGCAGCAACGGCACTTCTGGCTAAAATTGGCATTGCCGGGATCGATAGCAATCTAGCTACTGCGATTCGGACCTCCGTCATTGTGTTGTTCACGTGGGCGATCGCGCTGAGTCTGGAAAGTCATCGCGGAATCGCTCAGATCTCCGTCCGAAGCTGGATATTTCTAGTCCTCTCCGGAATGGCAACTGGGCTTTCATGGCTCTGCTACTTTCGGGCGCTCCAGCTTGGGCCGGCGTCGAGCGTTGCTCCGGTCGATAAGCTAAGCGTGGTTTTGGTGATTCTGGGGGCCTGGTTGTTCCTCGGCGAGAAACTAACGCCTATGAAGGTCGGAGGCGCATCCCTAATTGCGATCGGAGCAGTGATTCTGGCATTCGCCTAATATGGCACGCGTACGCGGACTGCTCGGCTATCGCGATATAATCAAGGAAGTTCTTTGTACGGCCCAATGCAATGTTGGTGCCAGCTCCAAATGGGGGCGTCACGGCTTCGACGGGATTGCTTGCGGCAGAGAGGCATGCCGGGGTGTGGACACCCGTAATCGCTCACAAAACTATAAGTGCCGAACCTCAATTCGCACTCGCTGCTTAATTAACTAAGTAGCCGATCGCTCGGACTTCGCCTATGGGTCCGTACCGATCGTCGCACAGTAGGCTGGCTCTTCCCTGCTCCGCCTGAGCGGGGTGAGTGAGATCGATCAGGCTGGTTGTCGGCGCATCTTTGCCCGTTCTAAGTGCCGGTGACGAGACAAAAATGAACCAGGGAAAAGCATGAAGGCTCTCTGTTGAAGGTTTTTTCGGACGCGGGTTCGACTCCCGCCGCCTCCACCATCACTAAAATCAACAAGTCAGCAACTTATCTCGATGTCCAATTTGTGCGACGTTTGAACAACAGAGTCATTCGAGCGCACCAGAAATCGCACTCGAATAGGAAGGCTGATGCGCTATTCACACTTGTCACTCTTCCGATCGCTCTCGTGCAGAAGACAACAATTGGAAGCGCTGCGGTCGTCCCAAATGGATTTTGGGCACTCTCACGAATGGCAACTGCGTCCGCGCTCTACGAAGACCCGGACCTGAGAGTAGACAATCGCCTACCAGATGATGCATCGAGAGAGCAGGCAAAGACGCAAAAAGACGCAAATCGATGCGCGAAATCGCCGATCCGATCTATCGGAACAACTTCGCAGAACCCAACCAATCAGCGAATGCTGATGAGGCCAGGGTTTGCCTATTCACTTTCCCCTTGAGAGGAGACCTCTGTGTTGACACATGGAACAGTCACACGTCGAAGCTCTGGTCGGTATATCGCGGTGTGACTCAGGCGAAATCGGCATCATTCCCCGGTAAGCCGTCGATATTCCAATAACATACTAATTCGCCAACTAAGAATCATGCCGAAGGCCAGCACAAAGAACAGTCCAGCCGTCTGTTCTAGAGACACTATTCTGTTTACATATTTGCGTGCCGCTAAGCGAATGAGAGCCAGGACCACCATCACCCCAAAGAAAGCTTTTGATCGCCGCATCATGACGATATCACCCTCGCGGGTCATCCGAGAGGTTCGGATGAGAGGGTACGCGAGTACAGAAGCGCCGATTACGAATGCACCCAAAGCCCACTGCCACGGGACTCTGAAGACTGGGATCACGAACATCGAAAACCCAGTCGCCATCCCCAAAGGAGGGATGATGACTTTTTTGAGCGTTACTGGACTACGCCCTTCTCGAATACGCCATGCCAAAACGGCGAAAAACCCTAAAATCGCCGTGCCAACAGATGCTCCTGGTAAATCCACCATAGTTAAATCGTAACCTATAGACCTGGAGCGAAAGTTACTTGGTCCGAAGGAATGCAAGGAGATCATTGATGTCCTTGTCGCTCAGATTCGGATGCGGTGGCATGGGTGGTTTGGCATCTGGGATGCCTGTACGAGCCACGGTGCGAACTCTAGCCTCTCCGACCCGGTCAACCACTCCAAGGAGAGATGGGAAGACTGGAGGCATTCCCGTTCGCGTCGGCTGGTGACATACCGAACAGTTCTCCGCATAGATCTTCTTCCCCTTCCCTGCATCCCCTTTTGTTGCAGTTGCAGCAGCAGTGGGATGCGGCTTGAGGTCACCGGGCGCGCCGTGGGATGAGGTCACACCGGCTGGCATATCGGCGGCGGAATCCTTCGGAGCTCCACTGATAGGTTGTGAGCTCGGAACTGCCGGCACCACAGCCTGAGATTGTGATGAATTCAACCACTGATCCAGGAATGTTTTCGACAGGCCTGATTGCTCAGCTAATGTATCTAACGGTAATACAGCTTCGCGCCCAGGAACGTCTTCCTTCGTCGCGCTCTGGCTCAGCTGGAGAGCCCGAATGTAGGCGGCGACCGCCCAGCGATCCTGAGGGGAAAGCTGCGCTGCATAATCAGGCATCGCTCCGTAGCCGTTGGTCATTACTGAGAAAAAGTGTCCTAGCGGAGCACGGCGCAAGCGATCAGAATGGAAGCTGGTCGCCTGATAATATCCCCGTTGCACAATCATTCCCTTGCCATTTCCAACCCTGGAGTGACATGGCGTGCAATAGATGTTGTATCGTTCCTGTCCACGCCGCAGAACAGTCTGCGTCACCTTGAATGGTAAGCCATCTGCTTCAGCTCCATTTACCATTCCAGTGGTGAAGTAATCCGAAGACTCCAACTGCGAACGGCCAACCGTGTTCTCAACTTGGGGCCTAACTGAACGGCCATCAGGGAACAATGTGGTTGACCGCAGTGGAAACATCTTCGGTTGGTCATGCATATCTTGCCGGCAACCAGATAAAAGTCCAATTAAGAGTAAAGATGCGCCAATAGATAGCGCCAGACGAGGGGACAGACAACGGGAGAGCAGAGGCATAAGCTCCATTACGGCATGAGAAGAGGCGTTTGGAGAACGAACCACATGCCCTTATATCGAGTGGATTATTTCAGTGTACGTAGATATTGAACCACGCCTTTTATTTCTTCTTCTTTTAGGGAGGCTTTAAAAGGGGGCATGTTGTTTTTTCCCTCTGAGATCACATGGGCCAACTCAGCATCGGATTGACTTTGAACCTCTTTGGAGGTCAAGTCTTTCACCTTCAGCGACTTACCCATGTCTGATCCATGTCCATCTGCTCCATGGCACATAGCACACCGCGAGCTAAACAAGTCCTTGGAAGCTGCACTTGGCCCACTGTGGTCCTGGGCAACTGCACCAGAGGAAGAAATCGCCCAACCAAGCACACTCGTCGCAAGCAATAATCTAGTTTTCAAGCCTTGGAATCCTCTCTTACCCCTCCCACCGACCTCTTCGCGTGAGGGGTGGGGCATAAAACTGTATACCACAATGCTCTGTTGAGACGGAATTCGCGGACTGCTACGGCTGCTTTCCTTCTGATTCCGCGGGCCTGCTTCTCATCTCATATCGCAGTTCCCCACCCCCCATGATCTGCGAATAGCTCAACTTCCAGTCGGTAATCTTTCTTTTGTTTAGATAAACAGCCCCGACGTACTGTTTGCCCGATTCAGCCCCCGTGGCGACAATTCTTAGAGATCGGCCGTCCGGCAAATGAACATCTACTTTGTCAAAGTTGGGTGATCCGATCCAGTATTCTGGAATTCCGGGGCATACCTGGTACCACCCTAGAGCACTGAGAACGTACCATGCGCTCATCTGACCTGCATCATCATTACCCGCAAGTCCACCCGGGCCGTCCCTGTATTCCGTTTTCATCAGTGATCGTACCTGCCGCTGTGTTTTCCATGCCGCTCCAGTCGCGTCGTAGAGATACGCGATGTGGTGGCTCGGTTCATTGCCATGATCGTAGAGATTGTTGCTAAACAGTTGATCTAATTTCGACTCGAACCCCTTCTTCCCTCCTTCAAAGTCGACGAGTCCGTTTACGTTCTGCGGAACGAAGAAGGTGTACTGCCAAGGCAATCCTTCTGTAATCCACGGGTATTTGCCGGCAGGATCGAAGGGCGTAATCCACGATCCATCCGCATGCCTGCCACGGGCGAATCCTGTCTGTGGATCGATGATCTTCCTCCAGTTCTCACCGTGCGCCCGAAAAAGAGTCGCATCGCCGTTCTTCCCCAAGGCAGTGGCGAATCTGGCCAGTATCGCGTCATCATAGGCATATTCCAAGGTGCGGGAGACCTGCTCGTTTTTGTGGAAGGCATCATCGATGTGATCCTCCAGAGGAATGTACCCATACTTCAGATAGGAGGACAGTCCGCGACGTCCCTTCCCGTCGAGATACTCATTACGCGAAGACGGAATTTCAGTTGCGTTTTTGCGCATCAGTTCATACGCAGTAGGGACATCAAAGCCCCGGATACCTTTGCTATAGGCATCGATCATCGCGACAGAAGCATGGTCCCCCACCATCTCGGATGTGTAACTATTCCATGCGGGGAAGATGGGCAGGAATCCTCCCTGGATACCCTTAAGAACGAGCGACTGCATCATCTCTGCATCTCGTGATGGATCGATAATCGTTAACAGCGGCAGTTGGGCTCGGAAGATATCCCAGAGAGAGAAATCATCATAGACCGTAGCCCCGTTTACCCGTTCGACCTGTCCATCGTCCGCGAAACGCGGGTAGGTTCCATCAACGTCGCTGTATGTTCGTGGATGCAGCAGGGCATGATAAAACGCGGTATAGAACACGGTACGATCTTGCGATGAACCCTCAATCTCTATCCTGCTTAGATCGCGATGCCATTGCTGGCGGGCCTTCTCGCGAATTTTTTCATATTCCCAACTCGGAATCTCGGCTGAGAGGTTTCTGCGAGCCGCTTCCACACTCACAAAAGATGTCCCAATACGGGCTTTGACTACCTCACCGCTTCTAACTTTACCAAACTCAACGTACGCGCCAAAGCCGCCACGCGGATTTCCAACTGGCACACGTGCCGATGCTGCGGAGGCACCGCCTGTGGAGGTCATGACTGCAGGAACCGTGATCACGCCAGGTGTTTTGCCATCCCCTTCCTGGAGACTTGCACCCTTTCGCTTTTCTTTGCCAATCCATGTGCCACTTGAAGAGAATGGGCGATCGAACTGGATCACGAAGTAGGAACTAAAGCCGGCAAGTTTCCCGCTCCCTGCATATTCACGTCGTACCGGAACCTTACCTGTGATCTCTCCCTTTGCAGCGTCGATTCTTATCTGGCCGTCTCCGCCACGTGCATTGTTTTCGATAACTATCCAGCTTTGATCTTCATTCGTCTTGAATTGGAAGTTCATAATGCCAGATCGCTTCGTTCCAGTAATCTGAGCACTGATATTTGAATCGGAGAGGTCGACCCGGTACTCGTAAGGCGTCGCTCTTTCAGATTTTCGGTCGAAGCCTGACGACCTTTCGATTGCATCAGTACGCAATTCACCATCCCCGGGCATCAAAGTTACGCTCCCGTAGTCCGGGACACAGCTCCCACTCAAGAAGTGGGACCCGCGAAATCCCTGGATACGGGTGTCCGTGAAATAGTAGGGCGCAATGCACTTAATCTCGCCTGCACGGGTCTGCGGAGTCCAATTGGTCATCGCAAATGGAACGCCAACGGCCGGATAAGTCTGTCCCTCCCGCTCTGTGCCGACCAGCGGATGGACCAGATCTTCAACGTTTTGGGCCCAGGAGGAACGACCGGCGATCAGAGCACAAAGAACCAGCAGCACGATGTTAGCCATAATGTGGCGCGATACCCCTTGATATCAGGGCATATTCGCACATTGGCGGTTCTGCATATGCCTTGAATATCGATCATTATGACATCCCCGACAGCTGTCCGCCGTCACGTAGGCACTACGAACTATTAGCCAGCAGTTGGCGTAGGTGCCAGGCCCCAGTCTCTATAAGGATCTGGCTTCTCCCGAATGCTAGGTATCTCGGTTAGAAATCTTCATGGAAAGTCACTTCACCAGGTACTGCGACCTGGTAAGCCGAGACGCGGCGCTCGAAAAAATTTGTCAACTCTTGTACGTCTTGCAATTCCATGAAGGCAAATGGATTCTTCGATCCGAAAATGGGAGCTATTCCCAAGCGCACAACACGCGAATCAGCTACATATTCGAGGTATTCGCGCATCTCACGAACCGAGAGTCCCGCTACTCCCTGCGATAACAGGTCTTCCGCAAACTGTAGCTCGCAATCCACGGCATCTTTAATCATCGTCACGATCTGCTGTTCCAATTCCTTATCAAAGAGCTCAGGCTCCTCAGATCGCACAACATTCACCACGGCGAAGGCGAATTCAAGATGACAACTCTCATCTCGAAAGACCCAGTTGGTTCCAGCGGCCAATCCGTTCAGGAGACCGCGCGATCGGAGAAAATACACATATGCGAACGCCGCAAAGAAGAAGAGGCCCTCGATACAAGCAGCAAAGCAGATTAGATTCAGCAGGAATTGTCTGCGATGTTCTGTCGTACGAAGCTCATTCAGCTGTTGGATCGAGTCCATCCAACGCACGCAAAACTGCGCCTTCTTCGTGATCGAGGGAATGTTCTCGACTGCGGCAAACGCAGCTGCGCGCGCATCCACATCGGGCACATAGTTATCTAGTAACGTGAGATAGAACTGAACGTGCACTGCTTCTTCGAACAGTTGCCTGGAAAGGTAAAGCCGGGCCTCAGGAGAATTGATGTGCTTATAAAGATTCAGCACGAGATTGTTCGAAACGATCGAATCGCCTGTAGCGAAGAATGCAACGAGTCGTTGAATCAAGTGCGTCTCTGCTGGTGTCAATCTGGATCGCAGATCGACCAGATCGGTTGAAAAGTCGACCTCTTCGACAGTCCAGGTATTACGTATCCCATCTTTGAACATTTCGAAGAAGAGGGGATAGCGCATCGGCCTGAGAGTTAGTGAAAGACCCGGATCGAGGATAGCGTTGGGCACTGAACTAGACATTCGATTCTCCATTTCTACTGGCACGCCTCACACGAACCAGGATTTTCAAGGGAACAGGAGACCGCCGCCGCGGTAGATATCACTGTTTCGTTTCTCCCAGCCGCGCTGTTTGCAACAGTTGTCTTAGCAATCTTTGTCGCTGGGCGAGAGCGAAGATAGTAGGTGGTCTTGATGCCCTGCTTCCAGGCATACATATACATCGAGCTGAGACGACCGATATTCGGCGATTCCACAAATAGATTCAGAGATTGACTCTGATCGATGAATGCTCCACGCTCTGAGGCCATATCTATGATGGACCTCATGGGAATCTCCCAGGCAGTCCTATAGATTGCTTTCAACTCCTCGGGAATTTCAGCAATGTTTTGGATCGAACCTTCGCTCAGCTTGATACGGCTTCGCATCTCTTCTGACCAGAGTCCTAACTGCTTAAGTTCCTGGACGAGGTAGCGGTTGATTTGCATAAACTCACCCGACAGCGTCTCACGCTTGAAGAGGTTAGATATCTGCGGCTCGATGCACTCATAACATCCCACGATCGAAGCGATTGTCGCTGTAGGAGCAATGGCAATCATCAGAGAATTGCGTAGACCATTCTCCCGTATCCGTTCTCGCAGCAAGTGCCAGCGTTCTTGCGTGGCTGGTGTTACGCCCCAGAGATCGAATTGCAATTCGCCATTTGCTGCACGTGTCTCATGAAATGCTGGATGCGCTCCACTCAACGATGCAAGATCACACGAGGCAGAAAGAGCTTCGAAGTATATCTCTTCTTGGATTTTGACTGAGAGACGCCTTGCTTCCGGCGAATCGAAGGCGATACGCAGTTGAAAAAACACATCCTGCAGTCCCATGATGCCAAGGCCCACAGGGCGCCACCGGCTGTTAGCAGTGGCCGCTTGATTTACCGGATAGTAGTTGATATCGATGACCCGATCAAGCATTGGTACTGCTTGACGCACCGTGGATGCAAGCTTCGCAAAATCGAAAACACCATTCACTACATGTCTTGCCAGGTTGATCGATCCCAAATTACAGACCGCGATCTCGTCCGACGGAGTGACTTCTGTGATTTCTGTACAAAGGTTGGAAAGATGTACGACGTTCCCATCGCTGCCCGTCTGGTTACACTTCAGGTTGCAGGCGTCCTTGAAGACCATCCATCCATTTCCGGTCTCAGCGAGGGTACGCATCATTCTCGCGTACAGATCCCGGGCTTTTACCTGCTTGGTGTATAGCTTCTGACTTTCTGCTACCGCGTAGGCCTGCTCGAACTCTTTTCCATATAGGTCAGGCAGTTGAGGAACAATCTTTGGATCGAACAACGACCATACTGCGTCCTCGTCAACGCGTCTCATGAAAAGGTCCGGAATCCAGTTGGCCAAGTTCAGGTTATAAGTCCTTCTTGCCTGGTCGCCTGTGTTGTCCCGAAGCTCCAGATAAGACTCAATATCGGAATGCCATGGTTCAAGATAGGCACAGCATGCGCCTTTCCTTTTGCCACCCTGATTTACCGCGGCGACGGAAGCATCTAACGTGCGAAGCCATGGCACGATTCCGTTCGAAAGCCCATTGGTAGCGCGTATCAATGACCCCTCAGAACGCACGCGGTGAAAGGCTAATCCAATGCCGCCCGAGAATTTTGATAGCATCGCAATCTGCTTGTAAGCGTCGTAGATCGACTCCAGCGAGTCATTTGGCGAGTCTAGTAAGTAGCATGACGACATCTGCGAGTGGCGGGTTCCACTATTGAAGAGGGTCGGGGAGCTCGGCAAGTAATCATGCGAGGCCAGCAGACGATAGAAATCGATTGCTTCATTGACACGGGTTGAAAGCCCAACCGCTACGCGCATGAAGAAATGCTGCGGAGTCTCGATGACTTGACGCGTAATCGGATGTCGCAAAAGATATCGGTCATACACCGTGCGCAAGCCAAAATATTCGAACTGATCGGAGAGGCGATCGTCGATGGCATCGTTGAACTTGCGTGTATTAGCGTCGACGAATGCTTCGGTCTCTTCTGAAATCAGTCGTTCCCGGCACCCAGCCTGAACAGACTGAGAGAAAGAGTAGATATTCTGCCCTGCAACCTCTTTTTCAATCGTTGCCAGCAGCAGACGCGATGCAAGGCGTGAATACTCGGGCTCCTCGGCGATAAGGGCGGCAGCCGTCTGAATGGAGATCGAATCCAGTTCCCGAGTGGTGGCACCATCGAAGAGTCCGCCGATTGTTTTTGCCGCCACGCGGATTGCATCGACATGCGGCAGTCCGACGCAGCGTCGCTTCACCGCGCGCACAATCTTGTTCACATCAACGGGTTCTAGTGCGCCATTTCGTTTGCGCACATGCATGGTGGGAACCGATTCGATCGTTGGAAAGCTAGGGTCTTGTTCCTGCAACGTGGCCTGCGCCGCCATGAAATGAAATCCTTAAACCCTGGAGCGGAAAGCGGAAGACGCAGCAAAACAGGTTGCGGCCACCGCACCTCCCCCTCGAAGGTGTGTGAGATTCGTGCCGTTCAGCACGAGCTTCAGGCAGGTCTTCGGACTCTGCAGGCTCCCTACTTACTCCGGCTTCCCAGCTATATGGCCAGTGCCTCAGATGGAGCGTTCGTTCCTGCTTACCGCTGCGGGGCAGTTCCGGATTCTCACCGGATTCCCTTTTCAGCTTCACCTGTATCAGGTGAAGCACCTTGAAGTAGACTGACTATAACAAGGGTCCTCACTCGGGTCAACATCTATATATTGAGGTTCGAATGTAAATACCGGGGCTCCGAGAGGCATCGAAAAAATGAGCCTCACCGTTGGGAAGCTACGCTAACTATCCGGCCTTCCAACCAATTTTGGGCTTGTCGACGAGACAAAGGTCTCCTGCAAGGACTCACCTTGACTTGACCTCCTCTCACATCACAGCAGAAGATCAGACATGGTACGGGCCTTTGCTTCAAAACGGGTGATTACTCCCCAAGGCATTTTTGCCGGCTCTATCATCGTGGATAACGGTGTGATCGTGGATCTGATCGGTGCTTGCGACCTTGATCGATCGATCGAGGTACGTGACTTCGGAGATCTGGTAATCATGCCCGGTCTGGTTGACACCCATGTCCACGTCAATGAGCCTGGACGAACCCATTGGGAAGGTTTCGAAACAGCCACCCGGGCAGCGGCGGCAGGGGGCATTACAACTATTGTCGATATGCCGCTGAACTGCCTTCCAGCAACAATCACAGTTGAAGCCCTCGAACGGAAGCGTTCCGCTGCCGAGGGGAACTGTTATATCGATTGGGCCGCTTGGGCGGGAATTACGGACGACAATCATGACCATCTGCTTCCTCTTGCCGCAGCTGGAGTCCGAGGGTACAAGTGTTTCCTCGTCGATCCCGGCATCGATGGCCTTACGAGACTTACCGTAGAGGGGCTGGAGCGAGCCGCGCCAATCCTGGCTCAAACCGAACTCCCGCTTCTGGTTCATGCGGAGCTGCCTGAGGCTATCGAGGCTGCGACCTCCCAGCTCTCCGAAGCAGATTGGAAGGAATATTCCACGTATCTTCAGTCTCGTCCCGACACCGCCGAAGTGGATGCCATCAGGCTGCTCATTCGGTTGTGCCGGCGATTCCGCTTCCGCGTTCACATCGTTCACTTAGCCACCGCTGGGGCTCTCGAGGAACTCGATAACGCTCGACGTGAAGGCCTTCCTATATCAGTAGAGACCTGCCCTCATTATCTGCATTTTTCGGCTGAGAGAATCGGCCTATCAGAGACCTTGGTGAAGTGTGCTCCCCCTATTCGTTCGCTTCACAATCGCGAAGGTCTATGGGCGGGGCTCCAGAAAGGCATCATCGATCTGATTGCGAGCGATCACTCTCCTTGCCCGCCCGAGATGAAGCGGCAAGAGGAAGGTGACTTCAGCAAGGCGTGGGGAGGAATCGCAAGCCTGCCTCTCACGTTGTCAGTCGTTTGGACAGGCATGAAGAAGCACGGCATCCCCTTGGAAACAATTTCGAATTGGATGGCCAGATTGCCTGCGGCTCTTGCCGGCATTTCCACGCGGAAAGGAAGTATTGCCGTCGGGATGGACGCCGACTTCGTGGTTTTTGATCCAGAAACACGATTCAAGGTAACGGATGGGATGCTGCACTACAGGCATCCCATCTCTCCCTATGTGGGAGAAGAATTGTACGGCTCAGTCCGCTATACGTTCCTCCGGGGCGAACAGATCTATGGCCCGGAAGGCTTTATCTCACCTGGCAAGAGAATAGGAGCGGAGATTAGATTGACGACAGAATGAGAGCACATTTTTGTTCATCTCCATGACTAAGTTCTTGTATGCTACTCAAATTCCTGAGCGCCATTTCGCCCGCTGAAAGGATTCTGTGAATCAACGTGTCGTTGGAACATCCGTTCCCAGGAGAGAAGGAGCAGCGAAGGTTGCCGGTCAGGCGAAGTACGTCGACGACCTCGTTTTTCCAGACATGCTGTTCGGTGCAACCGTACGAAGTAAGATTCCGCGAGGAAAGATCTTGGGAGTTCAGTTCCCTGAAGATATCCCGTGGAACGACTTCATCATCGTCACAGCGATGGACATTCCTGGCAAAAACGTTGTCTCCCTGATCCTGGATGATCAACCCTGTCTTGCCGCCGACTTTGTGAATCATCCTGAAGAGCCTATTCTGCTGCTCGCCCATCATGACCGCTACCTGCTCGCAAGCGCAGTATCAGCAATTTCCATTCAGTATGAGCCTTTGCCGTCGATTCACTCTATCGAGGAGAGCGAGAGCCAGGAGCAGGTTATATGGGGAACGGATAACATCTTCAAAACTTACACGGTCAACAAGGGGAATTTAGAGGATGTCTGGAAAGAGGCAGCATGGATTGTAGAGGGCGAATACACGACCGGAGCACAGGAACAGCTCTACATAGAAAACAACGGTGTCATCGCTCAGTATCAGGAGCCAGAAGGCTGCACGGTGTGGGGTTCAATGCAATGCCCTTTCTATGTACAAAAAGCTCTTATGACCCTGCTGGGACTGCCCGAAGATAAGGTTCGGGTCGTCCAGACAGAAACCGGAGGTGCATTCGGAGGCAAAGAAGAATATCCATCGATGATCGCGGGTCACGCCGCTCTGCTCGCGCGGAAGGCAAACAAGCCCGTCAAGATCGTCTATGACCGCATGGAAGATATGGCGGCGACCACCAAGCGGCATCCCTCACGCACGCGGCATCGCACGGCAGTCAGCAAAGAAGGAAAACTTCTCGGTGGCGAAATTGAATTCGTCATCGACGGAGGTGCTTACGCCACCCTGTCTTCCGTCGTCCTTTCCCGCGGTACGATTCACGCAGCCGGACCATACCTTTGGCCGAATATCCGTATCCACGCGAAAGCCGTGGCGACGAATACACCTCCGCACGGTGCCTTCCGCGGCTTTGGTGCTCCTCAGAGCATCTTTGCCCTTGAGTGTCACATGGATCATATCGCGCGAACTATTGGTATCAGTCCAGACGAGTTCCGCCGCCGCAACCTGCTAAGACAAGGAGACACCACATCCACCCAACAGGAGATTCGCGAGCCGATCGATATGCAACATCTGCTTGATCGCGCTCTAAAGCACTCTGATTATCAGAGGAAAATAAATCGCTTCGCCCTTCACAATCGTCAGAGTTCAAAGAAGAAAGGAATCGGTATGGCTGCTTTCATGCACGGAGCCGGGTTTACAGGTTCTGGCGAGCGATACCTCAACTCCCTCGTAGGTCTGGAGAGTACGAAAGAGGGGGATATCCGAATCCTCGTTTCCAGTACTGAATTTGGACAAGGAACGAACACAATTCTCTGCCAGATCGCGGCAGAAGAGTTCGGCCTCGAATACGACGATGTTCAAATTGCTCCAATCGATACAGCTATCGTTCCAAACAGCGGGCCGACGGTAGCATCCCGAACAGCCATGATCGTAGGCAAGCTGATTCAATCCGCTTCATTGGAGCTGCGACAGAAACTGATCAACACTGGACTGCTTGAAGCGGAATATGACCGACGTAAACTTCGTGACGCATGCAAAACTTATATCGAAAGATTCGGAGAGCTGAAGTCTTATAGCCGCTACGAGGCTCCTCCGAATATCTTCTGGGACGACATAAATTATTGCGGAGAGGCCTACCCCGCTTTCGGCTGGGCTATCTACGTGGCAGAGGTAACGGTCGATACAACGACATACAGCGTTACCGTAGACGATTTCGTCGCTCTCCAGGAGGTTGGTAAGGTGTTGCATCCGGTCCTCGCAGCCGGACAAATCGAGGGTGGCGTGGCGCAAGGCATAGGCTTTGCGCTGTACGAGAAGGTCCTCTGGTCGAAAGGAAGGATGCTGAACAGTCAGATGACCAATTACATCATTCCCACCTCTCAGGACATTCCTCCTATCCGTGTCTACTTCGAAGAAATTCCCTCCCCTCATGGCCCTTATGGCGCAAAGGGTATCGGCGAGCTGCCAATGGATGGACCAGCTCCGGCAATCGTAAACGCCATCATCAACGCGACAGGGCAGGAAGTCCGCTCCATACCTCTTCTACCGGAAGACATTCTGGTGTCTCTGGTTCGCCATCAGCCAACAGATGCGATGGAGTCCTGCGCGTGAAGAGAACAGTTAATCTCACTCTCAATGGAATCTCTCATCAGGTAACCGTCCATCCAATGGGGCGCTTGCTTGATGTACTGCGTCACGAATTCGGTCTAACAGGAACCAAGGAGGGTTGCGGCGAGGGGGAGTGTGGATCCTGCTCTGTTCTCCTAGACGGTGAACTGGTTAACAGTTGCTTGATTCCCATCGCGCAGGTAGAAGGTTCTCGTGTCATTACAATCGAGGGTCTCGCAGCGAAAGCTCTACATCCCATTCAAAATGCGTTTCTGCAGTGTGGTGGAGCTCAGTGCGGAATCTGTACACCCGGAATGATAGTCGCTACTGCGAATCTGCTTGGCCATACCGCATCCCCTACCCTAGAGCAGATTCGCGAAGGATTGAATGGAAACCTGTGCCGCTGCACCGGCTATACACGCATCTTCGATGCAATCAGAAGCGCCGCCCAATCCATGACAGACAGGGATCGAGAAGAACTAACGGTTTTGATGGAAAAAAAGCCATGAGATCGATTCCCTCTACGTTCGAACTTATCTCGCCTGCTTCACTGGAAGACGTTCTCGCCCTCATGGCGAGCGCACCGGGCAAATGGATGCCCTTTGCAGGCGGAACTGAAATCATGGTGCAATTCGCAGCCGGAAAAGCTATCCAACGTCAGTTTGTAAATATACGCGGCCTACCACAACTGGACCGGATCACGGTAAACGAAGGTGAACTTCACATCGGTGCGGGCTGCACGTATACGCAGTTGCGCTCTGATCCCATCATCGCAAGTGAGTTTCCTCTTCTTGGCGCAGCGGCGTCATGGACGGGAGGTATCGCAAACCAGAACCGTGGAACTCTCGGTGGAAATATCGTTAACGCATCGCCGGCCGCAGACTCATTGCCCGCGTTGCTCGTTTATGACGCTGAACTCATCCTCGCCTCTGTCCGAGGAACCCACCGCATCTCCTACCAGGACTTCCATACAGGCTACAAGCGGACCCGGCTGCAATCGGACGAACTCGTCCTGACGATCGTCTTGCCGCGCCGTTATTCCGGTTACATCACTTATTCACGCAAAGTAGGTCCGCGGAATGCGCAGGCAATCTCGAAGCTCTGTATCGCCGTAGCTGCCAAGGCCAACGGAGATATGATCGAGGACATTCGAATTGCAATGGGCAGCGTAGCTCCCGTTCCGGTCAGGCTTCACAAAACCGAAGAGAAACTAACGGGGAGGAAACTGTCTTCAACAGATGTAAGCACGGCCCGGCTTACACTTGAATCCGAGATATCGCCCATTGACGATCTAAGGTCCACCAGTTTCTATCGGAGGACCGTCGCAGGGAATCTGCTCGAAGAATTCCTCATAAATTTTTGCTTCTCTCAAGGACATGCCACGGAACAGAACAGGAAGTTGGAGCAGTGGAATCTTCTACCCTTTGAGGAAGCAGTCGTGAATTTACTCTCGTGCTGTGGCTCGCAGGTATGGGCTGAACAAGTAGCGTCTTCCAGGCCATACAAGAGCTTCGAAGATCTCTCGCGGGCCGCGACATCCGTTTGGCGCAAAATCGGGGAGGATCAATGGCTGCTGGCCTTCCGAAGTCACCCACGTATCGGCGAGCAACATGCTGATAACACTACAACGAGATTGTCCGCGGAGTGGTCCGCCCAGGAGCAAAATACGGTACAAAGCGGCGACGATGAGATCAGGCAGGCGATAGCGGCTGGCAACCGTCTTTATGAGGTACGATTCGGAAGAATTTTCATTATCTCCGCGGCGGGGAGATCCCCATCCGAGATTCTTTCTGAACTCGAGCGCCGGCTCAGAAATACCGACGAAGCCGAAATGGTCGAATCCGCAGATCAACAGGAGCAGATTACCTATTTGCGCCTTCAGAAGTGGTTATCCTTCGAGGGGCAGCTATGAACCGAATCTCGACACACATTCTCGACATCTCGCTCGGAAAACCTGCGTCTGCCGTGGAGGTGGTGCTTCACCGCAAAGAGCAAGACGGCTCTCGACGACTGATTGGTTCGCGAGTAACGGACGCTGATGGCCGCTGCAGCAACCTGCATCCGTTCGATGTTCCGCTCATTTCAGGAGAATATTTCATCCGGTTCGAGACACAGCCTTATCACCAGTCGGTCGGAGTTCAAAGCATTTATCCGTTCATAGAAATTGCATTTCGTATCAGCGAATCTGATCTTCATCTCCATATTCCGCTGCTACTCAGCCCCAATGGCTATACAACCTATCGAGGGACCTAAAATGATCCGCCTCGTTGAAAGTACCTATGGCAAATGCAGCGTGCGTGTGATGCGCCTCAACAGGGATCGCCCGCTGCATGACCTTCAGGAGTGGACAGTCGACATTTTGGTCACCGGTGACTTCGCCGAGTCTTACACTACGGGAGATAACTCGCGTGTTCTCGCTACCGACACGATGAAGAATTTGGTGTACTCTCTTGCGCGCGATACGCTCGCAGCTTCAATCGAAGAGTTCGGTCTTGAACTTTCTGACTGGCTCCTTACTTACAACCCACAACTGCGCAATGTAAATATCTCGGTCAAAAGTGTGCCGTGGTCTCATCTTGTAGTAGGCACAACTACCCATACCTCTGCGTTCTCTCAGACGAGCGGGGAACTCCAGACGACTACGATCACACAAGAGAGAGATCAGGCCGCCATCGTCCTATCTGGATTGGATAACCTCGTCATCATCAAGACAGCGAACTCTGGTTTTGAAGGTTTCCTTCGGGATTCTCATACGACACTTTCCGAGACCAACGACAGGCTCTTCGGAACAGCGATGCGTGCGGAATGGAGATATGGCCAGACGACTAGTGATTTCCTACTACTGCGGCAACGTATACACGATGTGCTGCTCGAAACCTTTGCGACACATTGCAGCAAATCTGTCCAGCATACGCTCCACGCTATGGCAGAGAAAGTCCTGCAGGAGGTCCCCTCGATCGAAGATATTAAGATGATCATGCCCAACAGGCACTGTATCCTCGTTGATCTCTCTCGATTCGGCAAGACAAATCCGAACAAGGTATTCGTTCCTACCGATCAACCATATGGATACATCGAAGCAACGGTACGCAGGGAGATTGAGTCGTGACTCTTTCCTCCCCTCTTATGGTCGATAGTGCCGTAGCTGTCGTCGAGCGATGTAGGGTGCTCGCAAGCATTACCGATGTTCCTGGTATTATCCAACGCACCTTTCTTTCGCCTGCTAGTCGACGCTGCATAGAGAGGGTTCGCTCCTGGATGGAAGACGCAGGACTGTCGGCGTCGCTCGATCCTGTCGGAAATCTTCGGGGCCTCTACCCTGCACGTACTCGCACAGCTCCAAGGCTCATCATTGGATCGCACCTTGACACTGTGCCTGACGCAGGTGCTTTCGACGGAATCCTCGGGGTAATGATCGGGCTTGCACTCATCGAGCATCTCAATGGAACGCGGCTCTCATTTCAGATCGAGCTGGTGGGCTTCTCTGAAGAAGAGGGCGTTCGATTCAAAACGCCGTTCATCGGTAGCAGAACTCTCGTCCGACAGGCCGGTAGAGATCTTCTCTCGCGAGAGGATGCGAATGGCATTACGGTGGAGCAGGCAATTGCGGATTTTGGTCTGCGGCCCGACCGGATCGGAGACGCGGCAATCGACTCTTCCGCGTTCGGATTTCTGGAATTTCATATCGAGCAGGGTCCTGTCCTCGAGAGTTTAGACCGGTCCCTCGGTGTAGTAAATGCGATCGCTGGACAGACGCGCGGCGAAATCATTTTCTCAGGAAGCGCCAATCACGCCGGTACCACACCCATGCACCTGCGACGCGATGCGCTCGCCGGCGCCTCTGAGTGGATAGGTCACGTCGAAGATATCGCCCGATCCACGCGGAATCTCGTTGCAACTGTTGGCCGGATAGAGGTCGCCCCTGGGGCGGGAAACGTCATCGCCGGTCGAGCGTGCATGAGTCTTGACATCCGCCACAGTGATGACGAGATTCGGATAGCCGCAACCAAGACACTGGTCGATCTTGCACATTCCATCGCACAACAGCGCCGTCTCTGTTGTGAGTGGAGACTGGACCTTGAACAAGCCGCTGTCAGATTGGATCCCGCACTTAGTGATATGGCCGTTGAGGCTGTCCGCGCTGCAGGGACTGACCCCGTAATCATGGTGAGTGGAGCAGGCCATGATGCGATGATCCTCGCGGAACACATCCCGTCGTCGATGATCTTCCTGCGCAGCCCTGGGGGTGTCAGTCACCATCCCGATGAGACAGTCAAGATCGAAGATGTTCACGACGCTATAGTCGCTGGGATATGTTTTTTAAATTCACTCGATGAAGTGATAACGGGAACGAATGCATAATATCGGCTACACCCGAAGCAGCTATCAGCGCACACACCTGCTGCAGACGCCAGATACGTTTGTACGAACGAAGTTGCCAGGTATGAGCAAAACGGTTGCCATCATTCACGCCGCCCCTCAAATAGGTGCTGGATTTATGCAATACACAGCGGAATTCGAAACCGGTGGGAGTCTCGGTTCTAACGCAGCACAGAGGTTTGTTTTCGTCTTGCAGGGAACGCTAGAATTCCGACAGGGTGCCTCAAATCACGCTTTGGAGCAAGGAAGCTATCTCCACTTGCCTGACAATGTTGAACATACCTTCGTGGCACACACCGATAGTCGCGCCGTCTTTATCGAAAAGCCTTATGCCGGTCTGCCCGGTGTAGGCCTTGGAATGCAAATCGGTGGAAACATCGGTGATCTTACCTCAAGAGGACTGATGGGTGACGAAGATCTTCAGGTGCAGTTACTCCTGCCAGAGCAGCCTGAGTACGATTATGCCGTCAACATCATGACTTATCAGCCCGGAGCCTCTCTTCCTATGGTGGAGGTTCACGTAATGGAGCATGGTCTTCTTATGCTTGAGGGCGAGGGGATCTATCGTTTGGGTGATTCTTGGTATCCCGTAAAAGCAGGCGACTTCATCTGGATGGCACCTTTCTGCCCTCAATGGTTCGGGGCTCTCGGCAAAGTACCGGCAAAGTATCTCATCTATAAAGATTCCGCCCGCGATCCTTTCGCGCGAAGCTAAGTTATGGCTATTCAGATCAACTCAGACCGGCTTCTTCGAGAGTTAGAGATACTTGCAGCGTTTTCTGATGTTCCGCCTCCCGCCGTGACCCGGGTGGTCTACAGCGATGCTGATATGAATGCGCGAGCTTGGTTTGTAGATCAATGTAAAGCCGTCGGCCTGCGTGTCAGAGCGGATGCTATCGGGAATATATTCGTCCGTCTGCAGGGAACAGCTCCCGATCTCCCCGCAATCGCAACGGGGTCGCACATCGACGCAATTCCCTTCGCCGGCAAATACGATGGGACTGTCGGTGTACTTGGCGGTCTCGAAGCTCTTCGGGCGATCAGAGAGAGTGGACTGAGGGTGAGGCGGTCGATAGAACTCATTATCTTTACCGCGGAAGAACCTACACGCTTCGGAATCGGATGTTTTGGCAGTCGGCTTCTCACAGGAGCTCTTCCCGTCTCTGCCGATGAGAGCCTCAGGGACTCAGAAGGCAGATCGCTCTTCGAGCTGCGAACATCGGCGGGCTATCAGGGCACGATCGAGAGTGTGCTTTTGCCAAACAACTCCTATGCAGGATTTGTCGAGTTACATATCGAACAAGGTCCTCTGCTGGAACAGGAGCAGATCCCCATTGGCATCGTCACCGATATCGCCGCACCAGCGGGTCTGCGCATTAGCGTAGAAGGTGAAGGAGGCCACGCTGGAGCGGTACTTATGCCCTACCGCAAAGATGCCCTCTGCGCAGCGGCCGAGATTGTTCTTGCCATCGAACGAAGTGCTTTGACGACGGAGGAGATTGACACCTGCGCGACCGTTGGTAAGTGCGAGATATTCCCGGGAGCCGTGAATAGCATTCCGAGCAAGGTTCTCCTTGAAGCCGACGTTCGGGATATCAACGAGAACCGGAGGAATCACGTTCTTTCGGAGATTCGTCGTGCCTGCTCCGAAGTTGCTGCTGCGAGAGGCGTCTCTATCTCGCTCGAAACCGTGAATGCGGATGCTCCAGCGAAATCATCGCCTCAAATAATTAAGACCGTCGCAGATGCTGCCCACGAACTCGGTCTGCACTATAAGAAAATGGTCAGCCGAGCTTATCACGACTCTCTCTTCATGTCCCAAATCACGGAAATCTGCATGATCTTCATCCCATGCAAAGGGGGGGTGAGCCATCGCCCGGATGAGTTCGCTTCAGCCCACGACATTGCTAACGGCACGAGGGTCCTCGCAGAGACTTTAATGCGGCTTGCTCAATGACATGATTTCGCCGCTCACCTATTCGCTCCCTTGAGCGGGTTGGCATGAACGTCTCGTTATCACGGATGTATCATCAAGAACAATTCAGGACAGGAACCTGACAATTGGGCGGCCGACGCTCGCCTCACCTTCTTCGGAAAGCGGAATTTGCAACTTTTCTCGAAGCGGCAGCAGGATCGCTGCCTGATCCCTCTCCAAGGGGTCTCCTAAAAGGTAGTGACATTCATAAGACAGTGCTGTGACAAGTTCAGGGCCTGCAGTTCCCTACACTCTGATCGTGCTGAAGATAAAACACACTGTGTACGGGTGGCTACTGTTGGCTTTCACGCTGAACCTATCAGCGAATGCTCAGAAGAGCGCGTTGGACGAAGACCACGCCGGATTCGTACCGGTCATCTCAGGCGGAGCCGGTTACGTCCACAATGTCAGTGGCGGAATCGTCACTCTCGAGCCTCAGATCAATCCTGTACTCCTGGTTCCGTTCGGTCGCCATGTCCTGCTCGAGTCCAGAACGGATTTCACAGGCTTTTTCCAACGCGAAAACCTGACCGACGGCCCCTTCAAAGGTAAGATCTTCAAGACCGTGGAGTACGCTCAAGTTGAATGGCTTGCTAATACCCACATCACCTTCATAGCTGGCAGATACCTCCTTCCCTTCGGCATTTATAACGAGCGCCTGCAGCCTATCTGGATCAAGAATCTTCAGGACGCTCCCATTACAGCCACCATCGGAACCCGCACCAGCGGTGCCGGAGACGGTTTTCAGCTTCGTGGAGTAGCAACACAGCACCCCGGATACACGATTCAATACTCCGCCTACTTTTCCGCGCGAAGTGACATCAATCAATTGCAATCGGCGAGGGTGGCTGGTGGCGACGTTAGTGTTTTTCTGCCGCGTCTCCGTCTTGAGACGGGCACGTCCTATCAGCGGTTCCTCCAGGACCGACAGATCGATAGCGTGGCGGCTTACGTTTCGTGGCAGCCCCGAAAAGCTGCGGTCGATCTGAAGGGTGAGTTCGACGGCAGCTATTACGGCCGCGGCTACTGGCTTGAGACCGCATATAGTTTTACGACGCTGCCGATACCACGCCTGCTACAACGGACCCAGGTTGTAGGTCGCGTGCAACACTTCTTCCCCGCCCACGGAGGCGGCAACAGTCTCCCTCACGTCAACAACCAGAGAGTGGATTTCGGGCTCAACTATTACGTAAGGGACAACCTCCGCTTCATCTCTAGCTATGGAAGAACCTTCAGCTCTCAGGGAAATGCCAATGTTTGGAATGTTGGTTTCACTTATCGCTTTTTCTTTCCACTTTGGCCAGCGAAGAGGCAACCATGATGCACAAGCTGATCCTATACCTAACAATTATTGCCGCGATGATCGCGCCCCTGCATGCCGCTACCTCCCGTAAAGAAGAGGACAAGCGCACTAAAGCAGTGGTCGGCAGTAAGCCGGCTGAAACTACGGGCGACGATGTCTTCCAGGCGAATTGCTCACGGTGTCACATGCCGCCAATGAGCATCTCGCCACGAACAGCGGGTACGGTCATCATGCACATGCGCACCCGAGCGCGCCTGTCCAGAGAAGACGAAATCAAACTGCTCAGGTTCATGGCTCCTTGACCCCGGTTCTACGAAATCATTCGCTGTAGTACATCTCAGTGGAGGACGATTGATGATGAAGATTGTTTCGGTCATTGTGTTTCTGACCGCTGTAACAGTTGATCCGGGCTCACGCGCGCAGGAGCCTGCAAAGACGATTGAAGTCCATATCAAGCGTTTCGCATTCTCCCCTACCGAGATCACTCTTAAGAAAGGTGAGACCGTCGACCTGAAGCTGGTCTCAGAAGACGTCACTCACAGCCTTCTTCTAAAAGACCTGAACATCAGCCGTGAAGTCAGCAAAGGGCACCCAGCAGACATCATGATCACTCCAGAGACGATAGGTGACTTTCATGGCCAGTGCGGTCACTTCTGTGGGAACGGGCACGGCACAATGAAGTTCACAGTTCATGTCACGGAATGAGCTCTACATGCGATCTCCGCCAGCTAATCTTGTCTTCGCCTGTGCAGTGAGTCTGTGCCTGTCCGGTTGCCGTGTGAAGCCTGCAGGCAGGCTCGAGAGCATGATCGTGCAGTGGACGAAGCATAATGTGACGGTGGGTGGTCGTCAAAACATGAACCCAATCCACACCTCTGCCGCAGCGATTGAGGACGGGAAGCAAACCTTCGGTGAGTATTGCGTCGTGTGCCATGGCCGTGACGGGCAGAATACTGGAGTTCCGTTCGCCAATAATATGGCTCCAGCAGTCCCGTCGTTGTTGTCTCGAGAGGTACAAGACTACAACGACGGGCAATTGAAGTGGATTATCGAGAATGGGATATCCCCGTCCGGCATGCCCTCTTCAAAGGGGATCCTCAGCGACGACGACATGTGGACGATCGTAGTCTACCTGAGGCACCTGCCACCTGCAGGAAGTCTTGGTGAGCCTAGAACTTACTCAGGAGAAGAGTATGCCAAATGAGATCCTCCCATCGGAAGAGGCTACTCCCACCGTGTCCCGCACGGCCGTTGCTCAAGGTCTGTGGAATAGGCACGATCTACTCCAGACCGACACCTTCTTCCCTTTGGGATTTCCCCTAACGATCACCACGAACTCGGAGGAGGTACTCGAAGCTGCAGGTCAGAGCTGGGGTGTGTTCGAACAGGCGTACTCCTGCCAGCCCCTCGTCATAACGCTCCTTGTGGAAGGCACCGCAAGCGAAGCCATTCCCTATCCACCTCCGACATCACGCATCAATGGCCGTCTTCTCATCACGATGACTGATGCAGCTAACTTCATCGTGAGCGATCTTGATCACGGCACTGCTTTCGGAAAGGTCGCTCGCCCTTTTGTCAATGGACCGCTGGGTCTCCGATATCACTTTCTCGAAACATCAGCGCTCTCAATGATATCTACATTACGCGCCGCCGCCCTCCATGCAGCCTGCGTTGAGTGGCGCGGACGCGGCCTCCTACTCTGCGGCGAGTCAGGCGTAGGCAAATCGTCACTCGCCTTCGCATGTGCGCAATCTGGATGGAGGTATATCTCAGATGACGCAACCTATCTTATCCTTAATGATCCAGCGCGCACCGTGGTGGGCAATTGTCATCAGATAAGATTTCGCGACTCGGCGACGCAGCTATTTCCTCAACTCCTCGGACGCCGGATAACACTGCGGCCTGCGGGCAAACCCTCCATCGAACTTCCGACCACCGAGTTCCCCGGTCTTTTGAAAAAAACCACGGCAGAGATCGCCTACATAGTATTTCTTCACAGAGTTGACGGGATTACTCCAGGCCTTTTCCCATTAGAATCCAAAGTCGCCTCGGACTATTTCACCAGATCTCTTCTACTTCCACCATCCGAAGATTCATCTGGCACAAAAACGCTACAACGCCTTCTGCGGGCTCCACGATTCGAGCTGCGTTACACCGATCTTTATTCGGCGATTGAACAGATCAAGGGGCTGGTGGAAAGGGAGATCTAATGGCATATCAATCCGCTCCAAAGTCTCTATCCATTCCGACAGAGGTCGTAGCACTGCTAGAGGCATTGCACCTTCGCAATCCCACCGATCATCGTCTACGCCATCTCAGCGACGAACAGTGGCAACGCCTGCTCCGCTTCAGCGACCTTGCGCATCTCACTCTACCGCTTGCAAGCCGTAACCGTAGGGACGGTTTTCCTGAATGGGTCTCACAGAGGCTGACAAAGAATCTCGCAGATAATACGGAACGCTTCCAGCGTGTGAAATCTACTTATCTTGAAGCTGCAAACATACTGGATCAGTTTGGGATTCCTCACATCGTGCTTAAGGGCTTCACGCTTGCTCCCGATTACACCAGGTCTCCTTCGCAGAGGCAACAATCTGATTTAGATTTTTATTGTCCCCTAGACACGATTCCTCGAGCTCAGTTAGCTCTTGGCTCGATTGGGTATGAGCCGGAAAAGACGGTGAACTATTCCCGTGCTGACCATGGCCCGACTCTCTTGAGGTTAGGCACTTGGAGTTGGCGAGGGAATGCTTTTGATCCAGAGATGCCCCTGTCAATTGAACTTCACTTTTGTCTCTGGAATGAAAAGGTTTCGTTTCTCGCTCTTCCGGAGATTGATGAGTTCTGGGGCCGTCGAGAGTATCGCTCGATCGAAGGAATGAATGTCCCGGTCTTGTCTCAGGTCGACCAACTCGGCTATTTTTCGATGCATATCCTGCGAAATCTTTTAGCCCGAGATTCGATTGTCCATCACGCATACGAACTAGCCAACTTCCTCGATGACCGGCGTTTAGACCATGCGTTTTGGAACAATTGGGTCATGACCCATTCACAACATCTTAGATCACGCGAGGTAATCGCATTCGACCTGGCGCGGCAATGGTTCGGCTGCAGTTTCCCCGATGTCGTTGAGAGACAGCTCCAGGAACTGCCAGAGACACAACGAGCGTGGCTTGATCATTTCGGCGAGTCGGCAATCGAGGGTTCGTTCGTCGAGAACAGAGATGTGGCCTGGTTACACTGGAGCCTTCTTGAGCGAGATGAAGACAAGCTGAAGCTTATTCGCAAAACATTTGTCCCAAACCAGCTGCCGAACCCTGATCGCCCCTTCGTCGTCCTGAGCGAAAAGAAGATCATCTCGTCCACCAGTAATCGGTTTCAGCGCCTTCTTTCTTACACTACCCGCCGTACACTTTCATACTCCGCGAGCCATCTCAGAAGTTTATATCGGTGCGCTCGTTGGCTGGCGCACCGACAGCTCAGCTCATGAACGGTAATTGAGGGAGCAGACACACCGCTGACACACGGGGTCGGTCTGCACATCCAGCGTCTGCCGAAAGGACTTGGCCTCTGCAGAATTGATCGCGTCTTCAAGTGGAAGGACCGCAGCAGTCGCAACCCGCGCGTGAAAAAAACACGGGCGAATCGAACCATCGACCTCAACAACAGCTGAGACCCAAGGGGCATTACAACGAGGTGATTGCGGCGGATACTCCCCGAGACGCTCACGGAAGTAGCGCGCAATCCGTCTTAGCTTTTCCGGAGACTCCACAACGTATCGATTACCAGTGTCTCCCGCAGAGATTTCAATCAACAAGTCGATCTCTCTCTCCAGCTGACCTACTTCCTCCAGGGAGAGTGCCGTTTCGTTCTGACGCTGAAGGGGCCATGCTAGGTTTCGGTTGAAAGCATGAGACGTCACGTCTGCCGCCAGAAAGGAGATCGAATCGCAGCCTATCTGTTTGGCCGCGTCCGCCGTCTGCCTCAAGAACCGAAAATTATCACGCTGCACTGTACTGCGTGCGTGGATTAGCAAGGACGGACGGCCCTGCTTTATAGCCGATATACCTTCTTTCAGAAGACGATACGCATGCGAGACACGCCGGATCGAATCGTGTATCTCTTCAGGACCATCCAACGACACGATCACCTCATCTATATGCGTCATCACTGGATCTGCACGTTTCTGCAGAAGCAGTCCTGTTGTCAGTAACGTTATCTTTACATTGCACTCTTTGAGCAAGGCACATAACTGATCGAAATGCGAATGGAGTAACGGCTCACCGCCCGTAAGCACGACCTGCCGCACACCAAGCTTTCTAATCGAGTTCTGATATCTGACAACATTGTTAAGTGACACCTCTGAACCTGCTGCACGCTTCCAAATATCACACATAGTGCATTTGCAGTTGCAGTTCTCATGGACATTGAGAATAAGAATGGGAATGGAGTGGATCTCACCATGTGTGGCCTTCATCGATTGGCTGCTAGCCAGCAATTCAGCAGACATTGGCAGCCTCGGTTGGTAGTTCCCTGCCATCAATCAACGATCGGCGTCTCACAATGCTCTCTGCGAAGTGAGCAAACCACAACTCCCAAGGAAGGACGTATTGCCCGTGAACGATCCGCCAACGCACTGGCCGCGAGAGGATCAATTGCGTCACGCTTTGCACCATAGACGCTTTCGGCTTTTGAGAGGCACGGCCTACCTGCGCATCAACGAGAAAATAGTCGAGCATCCGATTGAAGCGGGCAAGATTCGCGTCTTGCAGCCAGGGCAGCATGTTAACACCCAGTGCAAGGTCTCCCCACTGCTTCAGCGTGCGCGGTTCCTGGATTCCAAGCTCGCGTAGCTGAGGCCAGATTGGGATTCCTGGATACGGCGTAAAGATGTTCGGGGAGAAGCGAACGTTGGGATAGCGTCGACCGACATCGCTCATGGTTCTGAACGTGGTCTGCCGGTCAGCTTCCGTCTCACCAGGATATCCAAAGATCAGGTTGAAGGTAACCTTTATGCCTCCTATCGCCGCCCGCCTGGCGGTCTCGTACATCTCGTCGATTCGTTGGTGCCTTTTGTTCATCAGCTTCAAAACCGCTTCTGAGGTGGATTCAGTTCCAAAACCCATATGCATTACACCGCTGGCTCCAAGCAGGCGAATCTCCTCCTCGGTCATCCGGCAGATGAAGTCTGTAGACGCTTGAAACGTCCAACGAAACTTCACTCCAGATGCCACAATCCCTTTTGCAATCGCGATAGCCCGCCGAAGGTCGACCGGGAAGTTCGAGTCGAGCAATGCGATCTCGTCAATCCTATAGCGAACAACAAGACCAGTCAGTTCCCGCACGACGCGCTCTGCAGAGAGCGCATTGAAGCGCCTCTTATAAAAGACCGTATCTGTGCAGTAGTTGCAGGCGTAAGGGCATCCTACACTCGTCGCATAGGCAAACTTCCGTGTCCCCTCCACGCGCTCGTATGCATCGAAATCGATCATGTCGAAAGCTGGGGCCGGTAGATTTTCCAGTTGTTCTACGGGACGGTCAGGATTGTGAGTTCGCATTACACCGGTCTTCCAGGAGATTCCGGCTATGTTCTTCAACGGAGTTCCAGTCTCTAACGCGTGAACCAGTTCACAGAAGGTGATCTCACCCTGCCCGCGCACAACAACATCTACAAACGGCTCCGCAAGGGTCTGGTCGGGCAGCAGGGTAGGATGCCATCCGCCAAACACGACCGGAATGTCGGGTCGAACTGCCTTGGCCAGAGTAGCGGCCGCAATTGCGCCGCGGATCATTGGCCCCGTCAGCACGGAGATTCCCAGACAAATAGCGTCGTCCAGGGCACTGCGGATGGCCTCTTTGTAGTCAGGGCAGATTGCGGCGTCGATGAGGACTGGCTCGAAGCCATGTTGCCGCAACACAGCCGATAGTGCCAGGAAGCAGAGCGGCGCTCCGAGCGGCTGTCCCTCGTAGGGTGGATAGAAGAGGACGACTCTGCCTGGCATTCTATAGCTCCTTCACCGAGACTCTACGCCCGCACAACGAGACGCCGTCCGGACCGAGTATGTCTGCAGCCGCTTGGAACATTTGAACTGTCGGTGCTGCGAGCCAACGCACGACACCGTCGATGGTGATAGGGTTCAGACCTTGAACACAGGAGTCTGGGAGCCGCGCCAACATCTCCGAAGAGGCGAGCCGCACACTTCCGGCGACCATTACAAGCTCAACCGCCTGCCAGCTCAATGAAGCTAACTGCTCCGCCGGAGTGAGACTAGAGGCTCGGACGGCAAAGACATCGGCTGGCGAACCAGGAACAATACGCCCTTCGCCTTCCTTCAAACGCAGAATTCGTACAGGCTCCTCTGTAACAGCTGCATACAACATGGAGGCCGACATGCCAATGACATTTCGGCAGAAACGTATCTCATCCAAGAGGTCACCAACTGCCGTAAGCGGCGAATCGCTTCCTAAGGCAAGCCGCTCTATGAGGCGCACTTGTTCCAAGGAAGCGGTCTGCTGGAACAGAAATTGATTTGAAGACATGCATGCCACAAGCGAGGCTCCACGCCCGTTCAAATACTGGATATCGTCGGCGTTCAAAGCCAGACCATGTACCAGGACAGTTCGAGGACCGATTGCATCAGCCTCCTTGAGCACCTGCAGATCACGTGCCGCTGTAGAATCCGTGCCCTCACAGGCGTGAATAATAAACGGCTCCTTTGAGCCAGTTTGCTCCCACGCCGTGCAGAGGTCCTTTGCAAACTGGGGCGAGTGCTCCCAGCCGAAACCAGTCATAACTTTGACTGGGAACCCACCGTCGCGAAACACCGGATCAATTGGATTATGATGACAAACTGTTGTCACGCCGCACAGAAGATTTCGAAGGGCACCCCACCAAAGCCTAGTAGCTCTTGGCACTCGCTTATGAAGAGCGATCGTCGGGGCGAATCGGTCTTGAATGTCCAAGGCCCACTCGGTGGCGTTCCCATAGGGCGGTGCGCCCAATCGGGGGAACAGCGCGAACTCCAGATGATCGTGGGCGTTAATTAGACCTGGGAAGAGTACATATCCATCCAGATTGATTCTCAACTTTGGGTCATCTTTCCCTAGCTTGCGACGGTAGGTCTTTCTGATGTTCCTCTGATAAATCGAGATATCCGCAGAGACAGCTTCACTGTCTCCGAGCACACACTGCGCACTTTCGATCAAGAGGCTCCCTTGGGTGGTCTGCCGTCGTAGCTTCGTCGCTTTCCTGAAATGAAGCAGGTAGACTGCAGACCTTTCCTCCGCTGCCTGCCACTCTTTCAGCATGTTGTGACTGTAGAAGATAGCCCGCTCTGGATGTCCAAAGCATGGTTCATGCAGAGCTAAGAGTTCAAAGCCGTTCTGATCCATTAGCTGCACGACCGCCGCTATCGGCCAGTGGTGGGCTGTTAGAACGTGTTTGCTATTTGCAAGACTGAATCGCCGCTCCCAGCCTAGCTCGATCGCAGTACAGGGATGCATGTCTGTGATGAAGGCATCTCCTTGGTCTCGAACTACACGATCCATTTCGGAGGCACAGAGATCCAGGTCGTCAACATAACCCAGAACAAACGAGGCCAGGATGAGGTCCACACTTGCAGAGCTGACCGGAATCGAGGGCAGCACGGCCTCAATGAAATTCGTGCCAGAGAGACCCCGTCTTGCAGCTACGGCCAGCATCTCCGGTGAGGCGTCCAGACCGATCGAGCACTCTGGCGTTCCAAGCCGAGCGAGACGGTCCAACCACCGCCCGGTTCCGCAGCCCAGATCAAGGATGGACCTACCATTGGTATCCGGTAACATGCGCTCGAGAAAACGTTGCTCGAGATGAAGCAGCGGGTTGGCCTGTCTGTCGTAGACCTCCGCCCATGCCGCGAAGGCTCCTGCATTCTTGTCCTCGAGGTCTTCCCGAAAAGATAGCACTGGGTTCATAAGCTTTCTCTTTTCGGCTTGCGGAGACTGATGAAATTATGTGCCCATTCCAGTTCAACTGGATGCTCATAAACTCGCAGAGAGTATCGCCAGCTACTGAGCACCTTGAGCATCAGGCGGCTCCATCGAGGTGCCCGTATATCCTGAACTGTCGGCCACCGAGAAGCCACGACCAACTCGAAATTATCGATCAGTTTCTTCGTCTTGAGAGAGAGCCACGGAGCGCTGGTGTCAATTCGAAGAGTGAAATTCATCCACTTCTTCGTTGCCCACTCCGCTGGAGTGGTCGGAAACGAAATCTGGTCATCCACGTCTCCGTACATCTGGCCACGCTGCGGCGTGGGCGTGTAGTGCTGGATGATGATTTCGCTATCAGGATTGATCTTCTTGATTTTACGGATGAATCGAAGTGTCTCCTTAGTATCTCTGTCAGGATTTTTCGGATTTCCAATGACAAAGGAGAACTCGGGGATGATGCCAAACTCCCGGGTACGTCTCGCCATCAGGAGTGTCTGATCAGTCGTAATTCCCTTCTGCATCTCCTCCAGCACCCAGTCAGCCCCTGACTCTGCACCAAAAAAGATCATCGAGCACCCCGCACGCGCAATTGCTGCCAAGGTCTCATCAGAATAGCGAGACATGATGTCGACACGGGCCTCGCACCACCAACGCAGTTTGAGAGGCACCAATAGATCGCACAGCTTGCGTGCATGATCTTCCCGCAGGAAGAAATTCATATCGTAAAACTGGACCGAATCGGCGCCATATTGCGAGACCAGGTGCTGAAGGACCGCCACGGTTCGCTCGGGAGACTCCATCTTCTCATCTCGACCATATGTGGCATGCACGCCGCAAAAGGAACAATTAAATGGGCAGCCGATACTTGCGTGGTGAACAGCCGTTCGCTTACCAAAAAATGAGGGACGAAGATATCGCTCAACCGGAATACGCTGATAAGGGATCCATGGGAAACTGTCGGGACCCTTCATTGGACGGTCAGGGTTGCTGCGATGCAATCCAAACTGATCCTTGTAAGAGAGACCGCGGATGGAAGTCAGCTCAAGCTCGTTGCGGAGAGCACGAAGCAATTCAAGCAATGTCTCTTCACCCTGTCCGCGCACTGCATAATCAACGTATTTCGCATTGAGTGTCGCATCGGGGTAAATCGACGGAAAATATCCTCCCCATACAATCTTCACGTGAGGGCGAAGTTTGCGGATCTCGCGAGAAACTTCCATTGCGGCCACCATCTGCGGCCCAGGCATGACGGATGCTCCCAGCAACTCAACCTTATACGTATGGATCAATGCGAGTATCGATCCGACTGGATCTTCATCGAGATTCCCATCCACAATCGCGTATTCTTCTCGTCCCTCCAATACCGCAGCCAAAGCCAACACCGCGAGGGGCATTCTGCAGTTGCGAGGTTTCGTTGCGCGAGGATGGAAAAGAATAATCATGACGGTTTTGTGGCGGTATAGATTCGGAAGGTTGCCGGCTCTCTCTTCCGCCGTAATCTTGAAACCCATGGTCGGAGCGCCCATCGAAATCCGTAAGATGGGAGGTGTCGTTCCCACCGAATACCTAAGGAAAGCTCCAGTTCTCGGAGTCGCTCATCCGTAAGAAACTCCTGACTGCGAATGGAATTCGAGAAAGTTCCGAATCGGTCAAAGAATTGAGAACGCCTTTCTTCCAGCATCCGTTCGCCGCTTTCTCGACGGGAATACCATGGAGTATCGGCGACAATAGCCATTCCGCCTTTCCGCAAACAACGAAGAGCCTCCCGCATCAATTTCTCGTAGCTCTCGGCATAGTGAAACGAGGCATTGAACACGACCGCATCGAACTGATCATCACCGAAGGGGAGCCGAGTAGCTTCTGCCTGGAAACGCTGAAACGGCTTGCTGAGTTGCCGGTCGTAATGGACTGCGGCACCCAGGCCATCCGTTTCGTTGATCAGGAGGTCTACCGCGACGGGCATAATATCCATCTGCGCCAGTCGATAGCATAGCCATCCCGTTCCTGCTCCTATGTCGAGAACACGAAGAGGCAACTCAGTCGCCGCCTTCAGAGAGGGAAGGATCCGCTCCTTCAGAAACAAAAATGTACGAGCTCGAATCTTCCATTGTGCCTTGTTATTACCAGAACGATCCGCATATGGAAGACCAAGGTAGTAGTCGCTCTTGTGACTACCGCGCCCTTCCGACGCTCGGATCGCCTCATAATCTTTGATGAATCGTGCGTAATAGGCTGCCCGTTCGACGGGCAGAGATCGCCATATGCCCTCGCGCCGGATCAAAGGAAATCGGCATCCCGAGCAAGTGAAAATTTCTTCTGTGTCAGCAGCACAATCCATCGGTGCGGTGCAGCGTGGACAGCGAATGCTGATTCCTCCGATTGAGGTATGGTTGGAGATCGATAACGGGCTAAAAATAATCATGCGGGCAGCCTTTCAAAATGAAGCAGCATGTGATCGCCGAATGTGCGTGCGAACGGCCACGTTCTGATACCAGAATCGATTCCCTCAAGCCACCCAAGCAGTCTCGGATTGCTGGCCATCCAACTCTCCAGATACGAGGGAGGAACAGTAATCCCGACACCTCTTATTGAAACGAGCCGAAAGGACGAGGAGAAGCTTTGTTCTATCGCTCTCGACGTCGGATAGTAGAGGGGAACGATAACGTCTCCGAAGTCTTTCTGGTGCGAGCCTCGACACCGCCGCAGCGCACGCGTTAGGTCCCCTCGCAGCAAGTAGTAGAAGATCTCCCACACGCAATAGCGAGTAGAGACACAGAGAAGAACGGGCGATCGCGGCAACAGTAGCGGAGCAAGTGCTCCAGCGACGTCCGCCAGATCCCGGACACAGTTCAATCCGGAGAAATTTGAGAAGACACCTCCGAACTGCTGATCGAACGGAAGTTCGCCGATTTTCTCTGTAGCTTGAACATAGAACTGGAGTCGCTCGGATACATCTTCCTTGGCAGCTTTTCTACGTGCCTGCATCACCATGGCGGCGGAGGCGTCACAAGCCGTCACGCTGAGCCCAAGATTTGCAAAATGAAGCGCATCTTCTCCTGTTCCGCAATTCAGCTCTAATAAGCGGCTTCCCGACGTAAAGACTTTTACCGCATACTGCATGACGGCCCTGCGCTGTACCCGACCGATAGAGGAATAAGTGAACGTATTGTCGTATTCGCTTGCCAGGGAATCAAAGGCTATCGCCGCTGCATGCCCAGTACTCGTCTTCATTGCTCTACCTCGTGATATGCCGACATCAAGGCCGAGCGAGCGTTCTCGATATTTTGTCGAATTACGGGAAGATCCTGCGATGCATCTGGATTGCCGTTTATTGCATGAGCAAGAGCAACCTCTTCACGCAGAAGCCTGTCGGCATGAGAGTAGAAATTGCGGGAGTGCCTCCCCCGGATCTTAAATTCACGATCTGATGTCTTCCCCCATGGCAGCGGTTGAATGAGCTTGTCGGATATACGGTTATAGTAGGGTGTCCCTTTGATGGGGTAGGAGACTGTCGTGAAGAATATATCTGGTCTAGATGTGGAGACATGCTTGATCGTCGCCTCTATGTCTTCCAGTTCTTCACCTTCATAGCCCCACATCAGAAACATCCCGCTCTGCACACCACGCTCGCGGCACATCTCCACCGCTCGATGAACCTGGTCGATCTTGACTCCGCGGTCCATGGAATCCAGTATTCGTTGCGAGCCGCTCTCAGAGCCTATCCACATCCGGAAGCAACCAAGGCCCGATAGCAGATCCATCATTTCGGGAGAGAGCCTGTCGGCGCGCGAGATGCATTCGAATGGAATGCGGATACCTCTACGTTCCATCTCTCGCGCATAGGTGCGAATCCACTCATGGTTGATCGTGAAGACATCATCGGAGATCCAGACCATGTCAGGCGAATACGTCTGAATGATCCACTCGACTTCATCCACAACCTTGATAGGATCGCGGCGTCGATGGCTCTGACCGAAGACCTGATGACTGCACCAATTGCAGCGAAACGGGCATCCTCTCGCCGTGATGAAGTTCACGGATCCTGCCCCGTGGTGTTGGCGCCAGGTGTCAACGTAACGGTGGAGATTGATGGCATCTCTGGCTGGCCACGGCTGCTGATCAAGCGCCGAGATCTGCTCACGCGGCGGACTTTGATGGAGGTTTCCATCTGCATCAAGAAACGCGAGACCACGGATGGCGCCATAGTCTGCCTGCGGTGTCCGCAAGGCGAGAAGCAGCTCTTCCATCGTCAGTTCTCCCTCACCGAATATGACGAAGTCAGCGCCAGCTTGAAGATACTCTAGGACGTAGGCGCCGGGCTCGGGTCCGCCAACAATGGTCTTCCAGCCGGATGCGTGAGCGTGCGAAAGAATCTCAACGACGTTTCCGCGCGTCATCAGGTTGGCATAGATCCCAAGGACGGAAGGCTCTTCTGTTTGCAGGAAGTTGATGAGCTCGCTTTTGCGGGAAAATGTCGTATCGAACACGTCGACCCCGAAGCCCTTTGAGCGCAGATGAGAGCAAAGATAGAGGATCCCCAGTGGAGCATACGGCTTCATAATCACGCGCTCTTTGGGATCCTCGAAGAGGAAATAACCGTGCGTCAGCAGCAGATCTCTCATTGAGCACCTGCCTTCGCCAGCAGCTCATCAGCAGCAATAAACCCCGCAACTCGATTCGGCGAGAGGATGTCTGTTTTCGAACCATGTTCAGAGCCCTTGGTTCTACTGACAGGCTCCATTTCGTAGACTCTTGCCCATAGGCGATCTATCTCCAACTGAGTCAACGAAGCATCTGCCTCTGTCCAACTTGAAACCTCGGCGTGCAGAGCGTCCCGCACTGCCCGGTAGAAAGCCGTCTCGTACTCCGCCTCGAAAAGAATGCAAAGATCATCGCTCTCGGTCCAATTCCGTTTGGACCCGAGTTGTGGTTGAACTCGTTCATAGAATGGGGTGCCCGGCAACGGGTAGGAAAATGAGATACCGATATCGTCGGGCCGTGTTGTACGAACCAGGGCGATCGTCTCCTGCAACTCCTTCCACCGCTCTCCGGGGTATCCAAACTGCAGGAAAAAGCAGGCGCGAATTCCTGCATGCTTTAGACGTCGTCTTGCCTCCTCGACCTCTCGGACCCGCAGCCCTTTGTCCATCGCATCCAATACCTTCTGCGAGCCCGACTCGACGCCCATCCAAATCTCCGTGCAGCCTGCGATCTTGAGCGCAGCGACCGTCTGATCCGTCATGAGATCAGCACGCGTTTGAATCTTGAAGGGGAGATATGCATGCCGGGCGGTAACTTCGTGTGCAAGTTCCTTTACCCACTGCTGATTTAGCGCGAAGACATCATCACTGAACCAGATGTGCTGGGCCCCCACGTTTACCTTAAGCTGACGCATCTCTTCAGCGACATCTGCAGCCGGGCGCAGATGAAATTTCTTACCCGAGATCGGCTTAGCGCACCAGTTACACCGAAAGGGGCACCCTCTGCTCGCCACCATGTTGACGGAGAAAAAACGATGATGTGACTCCCAAGCCTGCCGATATGGCGCGAAATCCGTAAGATCGAGTGGCGGCATGGGTAGACGCTCCCAGTCAGGGTTTCGCGAAGTTGCATCTTCGGAACGGACGATGCCTCCCGTGGCGTCCCGCTGCAGCAATCCAGCAATTCCATATGAAGAGCCACCAGAAAAGAGAGCAGTACAGAGGGCGACAAGGGTATTTTCCGCTTCACCAAGCAGCAAATAGTCAGCGCCACTATTCAGAAAGAAGCCGGGGTGATCACTGGCATCCGAACCATGAACGACGACTGGAACTTCTCTGAGCTTTGCAGCGTGCGCAATGCTCTTCATCACTTCGCGCATGCGGCTTAGACACATTTTTGTCAGAAAGTTGAAGTCGTCCTCGTAGATCGCAACGATCCGCGGCTTGTGTTCCTCCATACATTCCGCGAACGCCACCCCGGGATCGCGCAGCATGGAGTCAAATAGTGCGACGGTGAGTCCCGCTTCCCTGAGTGCCGCTGCGGCATACAACGTACCGAGCGGCCGATAAGGCTGCATCTTGCGCAATTGTTTGGAGTCATACGGCAAGTGATAGGTGTGTGTAAGCAGGACGTCTACCAAGAATCACCTCCAGGTCCACATTTGCGAAACCATCGCAGACAGCTCGAATCAGCACGCAGCCTCGGCGGGCGTGTTCGCCAGACGTTTGGCGTCCACAGCTGGTTTCATCGCAATGTGTTGCTTGACTTTGTTGTTCACCCACAATTCAACTGGCGCGCCAAAGACATCGTGGTCCAGCCGCCAGCGCGCTGGAAGCGACATCGCCTTCTGCACGAGTCTCGTAATGCTCCCTCTGCGATCGGCACCAATCGGAACTCTATCGAATGCAATCCGCAGATAATCGCGCGTAATCTGCAGACGATCATGCTCTTTACCATCCAGCCAGGGCAGCCGTGTATAACGCGGGAAGTAGTCGGCCCAGGCTTCAAGCGTGAGCGGTGGATCGATTCCCAGTTCCGCAGTTTTGGCGAAGATAGGCGACCCCGGATACGGAGTGAAGATGTTTGTCCAGAACTCTGCACCAGGAAAACGTCTACATACCTTCATCATGAAATCGATCGTCTCTCGCCGCTCATCTCTCCCTTCTCCCGGAAAGGCAAAGATGATATTGAAGGAGGGACGAATGCCTGCTTGAAGACAACGCGCCGCGCTCTCGTAGATTGACTCGAAGTCCTGCCAGTCTTTGTGCATTGCTTTCAGCACCGTAGGCGAGCCTGAATCGACTCCCTGACAGATCTGACTCAACCCCGCGCGCTTGAGCATGCGCAAGTCTTCAGACGTTAGTCGGGCGACAACATTACTAGTTGCCTGAATGCTCCAGGTGTAGTGGGACCTCTCGCGGACGAGTCCATCCGCAATGACTCTTGCACGGTCCATATCTACAAGGAAGTTGTCATCGACGACCCAAATCATTTCGAGTGCGTACCTGCGACTGAGGTCCACCGTCTCCGAGACAAATTGGTCAGGCAGCAAGGCATTCCACTTACGGCCGTACACGCCTGCATTCGTACAGTACGCACAATTGAATGGACAGCCCAGACTCGAGGTGTACATCGCCCAGCGACGGCCACACTTTCTCTCGTAAGCATCGAAGTCGGCGAGATGGTAGGCCTTGGGAGGCATCTCTACCAGAGGCCGGAGCAGCCGCTCCTGAGACATAATCAGTTTTCCGTCACGCTTAAAACCGATACCTGCGACTAGGTCAGGCGCAGAACCTGATTCGAGGTGACGCACTAGTTCCAGAAAGCTATCCTCTCCCTGGCCGCGAACGATGAAGTCGATGTAAGGAGCTTCCAATGTCTGTCCGGGCAAGAGAGACGGATGCCATCCTCCGAGGACGATCGGAAACTCGGGGCACCATGCCTTTACAGCTTTGGCGATGTCCACGGTTTCGCGGATCATGGGACCTGTCACAAGAGAGATAGCCAGGCACAGCGCATCCTTGACCTCCTCAAGAATGCGCTGCTTGAAATTGGGCGTGATAGTCGAATCGATCAAAACAACATCGAAGCCGGAGCGTAGCAGGGGTGTGGAGACCGCCAGAATGCCAAGAGGAGCCGTCGCCTCCGAACTCGCAAAAGACGGGAAGAAGAATACAATCTTCTTCGATCTCCGCTGTGTCGTTGCCGCTTCCATTGGTGAAGTGTAATAAGGGGTCGCACAGGGATTATCAAGGGATTGTCTTTCTATCGTCATTATTCTGATTTCGCAGGCGAATGATTATCGTTCACCGGATTCAGAGCTATATGGCGTCCACACGCGGCACTGGATTACATAGTTATCAATAGCCATTGCTGTTGGATGGAGCTTCCAACCGCAAGCCATACACAGCTTTCGACCCTGCTTTGTTCGGCGAAGGATGGACACCTCGGCCGTACCCGGTTGGAATTACGCCTGCAGAAAATCGAAGTACTTGTAACTCTTCTCCAGAGCGGCGCTCTACTCGTCCTCAGGAGTAAGCGGCCTATCGCTTACTTCTCTCACGCGCACGATGGAATCCTTCAGCTCGTGTTCGGTAATATTCAGATCCACCTCCGCAAGTTCAGACTTCGCTGAAAGTGCTACGATCGTCCGTTGAAGCTTGCGATTCTCTGTGCGACAGTCGACCTGCGAAAGCTGGGCTGGCGCCTGGCATTCACCGCATTATCTTGTCATTCAGATCGACGACTACTATTTGTCAGCCTGTTCGTTTCTTTGGTCTTGGTGCCAAAGCTATTCAAGGGCTGATGATTCTTCGGTTCAAGTTGCTGGACCGCTGGGAACGTGTGCGGGAGCATCAAGGCCCGTAGAAGTTCGCGCGGGGCGTCGCCCATCTCAAGCCAGGGTGGCTGCACCGCACCGGCCTCTTCAGGGGAGCGTTGATCTACCAAGGGGCCCGCTCCCGGTTAGCAGCGGCTGCGTTCATTGGTGAAGGTGTTTGTGGTGCCCGGAAGGGGACTTGAACCCCACGACCGGTTAAGGTCTGCGGATTTTAAGTCCTATTTTCACGTTCGAGCACTTCACTGCACCATATAGCACATAGCAGCATAACAACCTTGTCCGCAATAAGATGCACCTGTTATCCACATTGCACTCGGTAGCACAAAAGAGTATAAAGTCACCGTACAAAGTGGCACCGAATTGGCGCCGTTGTGAAGCTAACCCGCAATCGTTGTCAACCATAGCCGTGAAGACAATCTGGGGCGATGACGTGACACGTTCCATTGTCTGTGGCTTCGTCGGCGTGCAAGATTGAATTTTCACCGTTCTGAGGTTAGTACCATGCCTTGGATCGAGTCCGCTAAATAGAGCGGTCCAGGAGATCAGGATTGCGTGCCGCACTGTCTCAGCAGCATTCAGTCCCCTCGAGGGTCCAAACTAATTCAATGAGGCAACAAACGTTATATTCAAATTTTTAGAAGGGCTCGAACCTACGACTTTCACCGTGTGAAGGTGCGAGTCCAAACCCGAGTTATTGACGGCGCGGCACTTCTGAGACGTCATAACCGGCAAAACCGGCCTAATCGGCGGTATTTGCCACAAAATTTGCCACAAAGCCATCGCATCAAAGTGGGCGTTCTGGCTGGCCTGCGGGGAGCCAGCCAGCATGGCTTGTAGATCGTTAGAGGTGGCGACCATGACTGAGCTTAGGCCCCCCCTTGTGAATAGGCCCTGAGGCAGACGGCGCGCTACTACTAGCATCTTCATACGGGATATAAGGGTGCCCAGGGACCTCTTTACATCCCAACAGCTCAACGGATATGTCTCCCTTCTCGCCGATCTCAAGACGAGGATTCGGGAATCGGGTCACGTCGAAGCAGCGTCAAGCTGAATACCAATCGATGACCCAAGCGCAACAGACGAATTCATAAGGCGTCCTAATGGAAAGGCAAAGGTTTACCACCACCACACCCCGCTCCAATACCTTCTGCTGCAGGCGGACTCGGACGATGGGCACAAAAGATCGGGCACGCCAGCGCGACCTCTCTCTTTCGGTAGTGATCAATGCAGTACAATGCTGACTGCCTTTGCATCATCTGCAAACTCCACACCGGGCAGTGAGTGGCTCATCGTCATCGGATGCGTCACATCATTCACCAGCGCCTCGTGAGGCTCCAGCCTGGTTCCGACAAATTCAACACGCAGCCGCTTCCACTGCGACTGGTAACTTCCCTCAGCCGCAGCGATGTTGACGGTAACCGTGCCATCGCCTGCGATCGAGCACGTTGCGCGTCTGCGGGAGAACTCGCCCCTGCGGTAGTCCAACGAGTGGCCATCATCGCTATACACCTCACCCTCGCAGCCCTCACCCGCAGCAGGCAGGTAAACCCTCAGCGTAAGAGGGCCATTCGGCGCCTCGTCTGTGTTCTGCACCAGTTCCTGCAGCGGAAGAATCACCCCCCCGCGCACATATACTGGCACCGTCGCCAGCTCCGGCTTCAGTAAAATCTGCTGATTCTGCAGCAAAGCATCCCGCACCTCCGCATCACGTGCCTGCGTCTTCGACGCTACTCCAACTCGCTTACCGGTCCAGTAGTCGTACCAGCTTCCCGGCGGCAGATGCAGCTCATACGGAGCAACCTCCTCCGGCGATGGATTCGGCGCCACCAGCAGATCCGGCCCCAGCATGAACTCCGCTCCACCCGCTACCAAATCCAACGGGCTGCCGTCAGTCGCGGCGTGCGGAAACTCCATAAACAACGGACGCATCATCGGCATGCCATCACGCGATGTCTCCTCCGCAACCGTGTAGATATATGGCAGCAGACGATATCTCTCCTCGATATAACGGCGACGCATCGCCTCATGCTCCGGCCCGTCGACCCACGGCTCATGCATCCTCGTTCCCTTGGCAGAGTGATCGCGGTCGATCGGCTGAAACGCTGCCAGTTCCAGCCACTTTGTCAACAGATCAGCCGGCGGAGAACCCGCAAAGCCGCCCACGTCCGCTCCTGCAAAGCTGAACCCACTCAGCCCAAGGTTCATCAGCTGCGGAATCGTCATGCGCAAGTGATTCCACGTCGAGCTGTTATCGCCCGACCACGTCACCGCATACCGCTGTCCCCCCGCATAGCTCGCACGCGTCATCACGTAAGGACGCTCGTTTGGGCGCAGCGCAAGCACACCATCATAAGTCGCCCTGCTGTTCTGCATCCCGAGAATATTGTGTGCCTCGCCATGGCTCGTCGTGCGTGTCACAAATCCAGGCTCATCGATGCGATGCTGCACATCGAGCGGCATTGTCTTCGACGGGTAGCGAAACACCGCAGGCTCGTTCATGTCATCCCAGAAGCCCGCGACGCCGTCAGCCACAAAGTCCTTATAGAGCGTGCCAAACCACTGTCGCGTCTGCTGCCTCGTAAAGTCGGGAAACACAGAAGACCCCGGCCACACTGGCCCCACATACATCGTTCCATCAGGGTTCTTGATGAAGTGATCTCCTGCGACACCTGAATCAAAGGGCCCATAGCCGACATTCGGCTTATCGGCGATATGCAGATCCGCAATCACGACCAGATGAAAGTGATTCTTCGCCAACTGGCTGACCATCTGCGGAAAGTTTGGAAATCGCTCCGGGTCAACCGTGAAAGGCTTGTTGTCTTTCTGAAAGTCGATATCGAGCCACAGTGCATCCGCCGGGATCTTGTCCTTACGAAGTCGTGCGGCAACATCCATCAGCTGCGATTCAGGCGAGTACGTGTACCGCGACTGCTGAAAACCGAACGACCACAACGGCGGCAGAGGCGCAGGCCCAGTCAGCCACGCATAGTCCGCCATCACATCGCGCGGCTCCGGCCCATACAGAAAGTAGTAGTCCACCGGACCGCCGAGCGAGCCGAAGCTGTACTTCGCATCGTTCGCGCGCCCGAAGTCGAACGAGGACCTCCACGTGTTGTCGAAGAGCACACCGTAGTAACGCCCTTCCCTCTCACCAAGAAAAAACGGAATGCTCTTGTAGATCGGGTCCGTCGACTCCTGCCAGCCAAAGCTGTCCGTGTTCCACATCGTGAACGCCTCGCCGGTGCGGTCCAGGGGACCAGGCTTGTCGCCCAGCCCAAAGAAGTGCTCGTTCTCCGTCCTCCGCTTGAAGACCATGAAGCCGTCATCGCGCCACTCGGTCGGACCAGCGTCCTCCTGCAGCACATGACCACTCCTGTCACTGATCTTCAGCGACAGCCCCTCGCCCACCTCCACTATGAGCTTCTGCGTATGGAAACCGCGGGCGTCCTCGCTGATCGTCACGCGACTGGTGCGGCTCGCAGGCAGCACGGCCCACGAGGCATCTTCCGGAGCCTGCCTCCGCCACTCGCGTACCCGCAACTTATCGTCTGCAAGCGCCGTGACCTCAAGCGTCGTTCCATTCGCCGTCGCGGTCAGTCCGTTTGTCGTGAGGCGAAGCTGTTGCGCCGCTATCGTGAGCGGCGACAGTACTAGGAGGAGACTAAGACGACAGACAAACCTGCTTTGCATGACCGAACATCATCATTCCAAGGCACATACAGGCAATCTGTTTCGCCGCCTTTTCATCTAAACTTTTCTTCAACAGAAAAGCCATTTCTATTCAGCAACTTGACCGCTAATTCTTAGCAGCCAGATCGAGCGAAAACAGATTCGCCGTTGTCAAACGTGCCCGGACCGCAACTGTCCCGTCGTGCAGTAGTCCACACAACACCATGTCACTGAACTCGGTCGAGTGCAGGTTCCCCATCCCACCCAGCTCTTCGATGCGTCCATCAGCCGCCGATACCCTGTACACCGGCTGGCCCGGATCCATAAACGCATCGGCATAGACCCACCGGCTGTCCTCTGACCACACAGGGTCCGCAGCAGACCGATTCGAAAGTACCCGCCACTGCTTTTTCGCAACGTCATACAGTCGCAGCTGTCTCTGGTCCAGCGACAGCGCAACTATATATAGACCATTCGGCGACCAGCGAGGGCTAAACAGTCCGCGCGAGTCCGGCAGAGTCGTCAGCTGATGCGACTTGACATCCAATATCTGAATTGTGCGCGGAGCCGCGTCCTTCCCCATCAGGTCTGGCGCCTGCCCCACCACAATGCTCTTCCCATCAGGCGACCACGTCGGATCGGCGGCATTGCTGTCGCTCTGCAGCAGCGGCTCAAGGTCGCTGCCGTCCGCCAGTACCTGGTAGATGCTCCACGCACCAGATGTCGCCCTCGCCATCAAGGCAAGACGCGACCCATCCGGCGACCAATGCGCGGTAAACACCTGCAGATCACTCGGTGTCAGCTGCAATAGCTCCGAACCATCCGAGCGTGCGCGCCACAGACGCCCCTCCGTATCCACCCAGGCCAGCCAGCCGCCGTCATGCGTCTGCTCCAACCGATGCGCACCGCTGTAGAAGCTGCGGGCAGGAACAAACTCATGCGCCCCGGGATGCAACAGCTGAACCTCGCCCTCCGACGACATACCTGTCAAAAATATTCTCTGCTGCGACCGCGCAGGCACCGGCCCCTGGTAAGCCAAAGGGCCATCCGTCAGCCTCACCGGTTGCGACGAACCTTTCCGCAGCAGCCACACATCCGAAGCCGTTCCTTGCGTTACCTCGAAGACAAACCCGCCACCATCAGGCAGCCAGTTCCCACAGCAGACCTTACGCGCAGGCGACCAGTCCGCCAGCAGAGGGTGCGGGCGATGGTCATCTGCGCTGAGCTCCCACAGAGCCAGCGTATGGGCCAGAGGATTGAAAAGTGTAAATCGCAACACCTTCCCATCCGGCGACCAGCGCAGCCAGAAGGCCCTCCCCGGAAGCGACGCATAGTGCACAGGTGCCGAGCCGTTGGGCGATGCCTCGAAGAGTTCGTTATCCGCAGCGTAGAGGATGTTCTGGTCGTCCGGCATCCACGTCGCGTCGTGAGTCAGCACACGTATCATCCGTTGAGCCGACCCTCCGGACGCAGGAACAATAAACAGGGGCTGCTCCGACTGGTTCGAGGCATGGCTTCTCACCAGCAGCCGCGAACCGTCATGGGAGATGTCCGCAATCGCCGGTCCCGCAATCTCATCCGGCAGCACGATCGGCTCGCTGCCTCCACCGGCGATGGTGATGCGCTCAAGATGCACCCCCCCGTCGTGGATGACCGAGGCAAACAGGTGCAACCCGTCGGTCACGACCACGGGAAAGCTTTCCAGCGCATCCCCCCCGGGTAAAACTCTTTGAGCATGGGTGATCTGGCGCAGCGACGGAACCTGCGGCGGAGCTACACGGCTCTGTCCTGCGACAAAACCCACCCCCGCAGCTACAGCAACCAGACCAGCCACCGTCAGCCATTGCACCTGGCGTCGCCCATCCGGCTCCGCCTTTAGCGCGGGGTTCGGTACATCCTCGACACCGTAAGCGAATGTCTCCGGCTGCTGCGTCTCGTGCGTGGTTGTAGCCACGGAAACAGGAGGAGCAGGGGAGGTATCCAACAACGTCACCGGGGCTATGAAACGATAGCCTCTGCGAGGCAGCGTCTCTACAAATCGGGGATTGTCGGCGTTGTCTCCCAGCGCCTCGCGGATCTTATTAATAGCTGTGCCCAGGGAGTGGTCATAGTCGACGTTGGTGCCCACTTCCCAGACCTTCTCCTGAAGCTCCTCCCGGGAAACCACCTGCCCGGGACGCTGCACCAGTTCGGCCAGTACCCGGAAGGGTTGACCCTGCAGCTTGATCCTGAAGCCCCCCCTCCACAGTTCTCCACTGGAGAGATCCGCTTCAAACGTACCAAAGGCAACCCGAACGGGATTTGAGACCTGTCGCATAACTGACCCGTAACCCAAAATGTACCACTTACAGCCCATCGCCTGCATTGCCTTCAGTTGAAACACTCCATCAACCAAAAGAAAACAAACAGCTTATCTGTGGATTCGTCTTTCATCACAAAACGATGACAGGGGGATGGAATTGCTGCACGCATTTCATCGACATTTCACGCTGCCCAGCTGTGACGCTTTGGTCCAGCTGTGGCTTTTTGGAGACACTACCCGATGAGATATAAGTTCAAAGGCTTTCCCCTATACCTGCTGACTGCCCTTGCGGCACTCTGGCTAAGCTTCATCCCATCTTCGCTTCAGGCGCAGACCGATACAGGCCGCGTGACCGGCGTTGTAGAGGATGCGACGTCGGCCATCCTCCCCGGCGCAACGGTCACAATTGAAAACACACAGACCGCGGCCAAGCAGACCGTCACGACCGACACTGCCGGAAACTTCAACTTCTCCGCCCTCCCCCGAGGGGTGTACAAGATCGCCGCCACGATGAGCGGCTTCCAGGCGACGACCCAGACCTTCGAGCTCCAGGTCTCCCAGACCCAGACCGTCACCTTCAAGCTGAATGCGGGCGGCTCCGATCAGACGATCGAGGTCACCAGCGCTGCTCCCCTCATCGAGCTGGGCTCGTCCTCAGTCGGCGAGGTCGTCGCTGGACGCCAGGTCACGGAACTTCCTCTCAACGGACGTAACTTTACCCAGCTCGCCCTGCTGACCCCCGGTGTCACCCGCGGCAACTATGGCAACTCCGCCTCGGGCGTCAACGGCGATGCCGAGACCTTCCGCAACAGCTCCTCGGGCGGCGGCTCGCTCTCGACCAATGGACTGCGTCCCCAGGCTAACAACTACATCCTCGATGGCATCGACAACAACGAGGGCCTGGTCAATACCCTCGACTTCTTCCCCAATGTCGAGGCAACAGAAGAATTCCGCGTAAATACCAGCACCGCCCCCGCCGAGTTCGGTCGTGCCGGAGGCGCCATCGTCCAGAGCTCCATCAAGTCAGGCACGAACACCTATCACGGATCGGCCTATTGGTTTGCCCGTTCCAACCTCTTTGACGCCAGCCCCAACTACCAGTTCCTCGGCGCAAGCAAGACAGCGGCGCTTCCCTTCAAGCGCAACACCTTTGGCGGCACGCTCGGCGGTCCCATCATCAAGGACAAACTGTTTATCTTTGGCGACTACTCCGGTCTTCGGGAAAGCACGCCGCTGAACCCCGAGATCGTTACCGTGCCGACCGCTCTGATGCGTCAGGGAAACTTCAGCGAGCTGCTCGGCACGGGAGCGACACAGGCTCCCTCCATCTGCGGTGTCAGCGGCGCTACGCCCGTCCCTGTCAACGGTGGCATCTATGACCCCACCACCTGCCAGCAGTTCGCAGGCAATATTATCCCCACTGGCCGCCGCAACTCGGCAGGTGTCAACTACCTCAACGCCTATCCGCTGCCCAATATTCCCGGCACGTTCAACGGCACGCAGAACAACTACCGCACCATCCGTCGTGATATTCGAAAGACCAACACGATCGACGGTCGCCTTGACTACAACATCGGCAGCAACGACCGCCTGTTCGGCCGGTTCAGCTACGACAACAGCAACTTCACCCGCACCTCGCGCTTTCCGGCTCTGCCTGCAGGTTTTGCCTCAGGAGCAAACTACGTGCACGCACGCGGCTACGCTCTTGGCGAGACCCACATCTTCGGCCCCAACACCATCAACGAGCTCCGCGCAGGCTACAACCGCTACACCTTCGCCAATGCGCCGGTCTTCAGCAATACCCCCATCTCGCAGAACCTCGGCATCGTGAACGCCAACCGTACTGCACAGCTGGGCGGAGGCGCGCTGATCGGCGGCAACGGCAGCCAGCTTGAGTACACCGGTGATTACGGAACCTACGTTGTGCCGGAAAATACCTACCAGATCAACGACGCTGTTACCTACACCTTCAAGAGCCACGTCTTCAAGTTCGGTGGCAATGCAATTCGCCGCGAGGTCGCGTTCTTCCGCCCCATCTCCGGTAAAGGCTACTTCCAGCTGAGCAACGGCGACTTTACCGGCTACGATGTGTCGGAGGTGCTTGCAGGCTTCGCCGACAACTACAGCATCGGCGCGCAGAACGGTCTATTCGGTACACGCAACTATGAGGTTGGCATCTTTGGCCAGGACGACTGGAAGGTTACCCGCCGCCTGACACTGAACCTCGGTATCCGCTGGGACCTCATCACCTTCCCCACCGAGATGCACAACCGTCAGGCTGCGCTCAACCCCAACAGCCCCAGCAACAACCCCACGGAGTTTATCGCCGGACAGAACGGTGTCGGACGCTCCATCATAAACAACCGCTTTACCAACTTCGCTCCTCGCGTCGGCTTCGCCTATGACCTGTTCGGCCAAGGCAAGACTGTGGTGCGTGGCGGCTATGGCATCTTCTACTTCCTAGACCGCGGCGGCATCGACAACCAGCTCGGCCAGCAGGTACCCTTCGGCGGAAGCACGGCTTATTACGCTACCGGCGGATACCGTGTTGCCTTCACTGGACAGAACGCTCAGAACGGTTCGCTGAACAGCACACAGGCTACAAACGCTCTGCCGCTGCCCACAACATCGCAGCTTACGGGCGCCAATGTCTTCGCTGTCAACCAGACGGAGAAGCTTCCCACCGTACAGCAGTACAACGTCCAGATTCAGCAGCAGCTGACGGCAAAGATGGTCGCGACTGTCGGCTATGTCGGCAATATAGCTACGCATCTTGCCACCGGCTACAACTTCAACAGCAAGCCCTTCTCGGCTTCGGCCTCCGCACCGACGGCATTCCCCACGCTCGGCCAGGTGGTCTACAACCTCAACGACGGCGTAAGCCACTACAACAGCCTGCAAGCGCAGTTGAACTACCGCGCATCCAAGGGACTGACGTTTACCAGCAGCTATACATGGGCGCGTAATCTCGACAATACCAACGGCTACCTTGGCTTCTATGCGATCAGCGATCTGTACTTCTACGATCACAAACTGAACAAGGGCAACAGCTCGCTGGATCAGCGTCATGTCTTCGTTGCGAGCGCGCTCTATAGCCTGCCCTTCGGGCGCGGCCAGAGGTTTGGCTCGAACATGAATCGCGGGCTGGACTACGTCGTCGGCGGATGGCAGATGAATACCATCGTGCAGGCGCAGACGGGCACGCCCTTCAGCGTGACGTTCCCCGTCTACGGAGGAGGCACCAGTATCCGTGCCGATCTCTCCGGCACGCAGCCCATCTATACGCGCAGCATCTCGGGCTACTACCTCAACCCCGCAGCGTTCAACAGCGTCGCTCCTTCGGGACGCCAGGGCACTTCGGGACGTAACCAGTTCTTCGGGCCCGGCAGTGTGAGCGGAGATGTCTCGATGTTCAAGACGCTTCCCATCACTGAGCGCTTCAAGACTGAGCTGCGCGCCGAGGTCTTCAACGTAACCAACACCCCGCAGTTCACCAACCCCGACGGCAACGTTACGGACGGAAACTTCGGTCGTGTCACGGCCACACGTCAGGCCTCTGAGCGACAGATGCAGATGGCCATCCGCATCCTCTTCTAGGAACAGCGGCTGCCACAACTACTCAGGGCGCCGCAGAATATAGCGGCGCCCTTCTTCTCTTCGCGCAACCTGATTGGAGCTGTCCTTCATGTCTCATCGTTTTACTGTGGCCGTTGCATCCCTGCTCTCCTGGTGTCTTCCGCTGGTTGCGCAGGCACCTCGTATCGACAAGATCGATCCTCCGAACTGGTGGGTCAACATGCCTGCTCCCATGCTGCTGGTGAAGGGTGAGAACCTCTCCGGCGCACGTTTCACCGCAGGCAATCTGCCTATCGAACGCACAACGATCTCGCAGAACGGTCACTGGGCCGAGTTGTGGCTTAGCAAGGATGCCTCTGCTACAAGCACGGTAATGGTTCGTGCAGAGACATCGCAAGGCATGACAGAACGCGCATTCTTGTTCGAGGCACGTCGCGCTGCAAACGAAGGTTTCGCTGGCTTCTCCTCGCGCGATGTGATGTACCTCATCATGACGGACCGTTTCGCTGACGGTGACCACGCGAACGACGGTCCCGATGCGAAGGACGCCACCGACAGCGCCGCCGCAAAGGCCGAACGTGCCAATCCACACGGCTGGCATGGCGGCGACCTGCGCGGCATCGTGGATCATCTCGACTACCTGCAGAAGCTTGGCATCACCACGATCTGGATCACGCCTGTTTACCAGAACCATAGCCCTGAGGCCTACCACGGCTACCACGCGACCGATCTTTACGCCGTTGACGAGCACTTCGGATCGCTTGAGGACCTCAAGGCTCTGAGCAAGGCCGTGCATGCACGAGGCATGAAGCTTGTGCTCGACACTGTGCCTAACCATGTGGGTCCGCGTCATCCATGGGTTGACGATTCGCCGGAGCCAACATGGTTTCATGGCACAAAGGCCAACCATACCTCGGCCGTCATGGATTTTCAGCCGCTCACGAATCCTTATGCTCCGTGGCGCGACAAGCGCGACATCACGGAGGGCTGGTTCGTCGATGCATTGCCGGACAACAATCAGGAGAACCCCGCAGTCGCGAAGTATCTCATCCAGAACGCTGTCTGGTGGACCGAAGAGGCTGCTCTCGATGGTCTGCGCATCGATACCTTCTCCTACGTTGGCCGTGAGTTCTGGAACCAGTTTCACGCGCAGCTGCACTCGCTGTATCCCAATCTTACGGACGTGGGAGAGGTCGCCAATCCTGATCCGCAGATCGTCTCTTCATTCGCTGGTGGAGTAACGCGCGACGGCGTCGATACCGGCCTGTGGACGCCGCTCGACTTTCCGCTGCAACGCGCGATCCGTGATGCATTCATCGGTAGAGCTTCAATGGAAGAGCTTGCTACCGTTCTGCGGCAGGACTCGCTTTACCCACATCCCGAGCGGCTTACGCCCTTCATCGACAACCATGATCAGATTCGTTTCGCCAGCGAACCCGGCGGCACGCTGACGGCAAATAAGCTGGCGATGGCCTTCCTGCTCACCGTACGTGGCATGCCGCATCTTTACTCCGGCGACGAGATCTACATGCAGGGCTATCAGGATCCTGACAACCGCCGCGACTTCCCCGGTGGATTCCCTGATGCGACAAACAGCGCCTTCATGCCTTCAATGCGCACACCGGATCAGGCGGAGATGTTCGACTGGACGAGCTCTCTGCTCGTCCTGCGCAGCAAGACACCTGCTCTCAACAGCGGCGCTATGCAGATTCTCTACGCATCACACGACTCGATCGTCTACACGCGCTCACTGGGTAACGATCGTGTGCTGATTGCGATTCACCGCGGAGAGGAAGATACTACGCTTCATATCTCGACGGCTCTTACCGGAGTTGCAGGACGCACATCGAGCGAGCAGCTCTTCGGAACGGGTGAGCTGCACGTGGAGGCAGATAAGATGGCAATTCAGTTACCCGCAAACGGCGTTCTGATTGCCGCGATCCGATAAATTCCTGGGGTCATCGTTACCAGGTATGAACAGCGATGACCTCACTCGTCCTTGGCTTGAAGTCGCTCACCTTGATATGCAAAGGTTGCCACAGATCGCGAACCACCCTCTCCTGATCGTCTCCGCGACCACGCATCAAAAACAGCCCATACCGAGCAGTACCATAGTCGCCAGACCAAGCCACGCCCGCGGTCTGAAAGGACGAGCGGAAAGAACGGAGTTCTGCGGGTCAGCTATGACTGTCTCGTCATGCGGCATGGTGATCGCTAACGGCTGCGGCTCTTCATCGACCGCCGCAGATTCATGCGAGTCGGCCATCGCAAGGTTCTCGTCGGCATGTGCCGCCAGGTCGACCTTGCCCCAGAGAAAGGTCGCCTGTAAGACCCGGAGGGGATCAGCACGCGAACATCGGGCTGCTGGTCCAGTGACTGATAGTACTGAGCCAGCCTCTTGCGGACCCTCGGACGCACACAGGCGCACGACGGGGTCATCACGGATGTCGTAGTCCGGGACTCTGCCGAAGACGGCATTGCCGATCACGGACCATACTTCGCTCCACGGAATAGCGCTTTTTCCGAAAGGTGAACGCCTTGGGCGTTCGCTCTGCAACATCACGGATACTGTCTCTGCCGGACGTAACCGACGCATGGCTGGGGGCGGCGGAGCGGATGTGATTTGCTGAGATTCTTTTGAGGCGACGCTGAAGGGTTCCATACGGAAGCCGTCGAGCTGGTGTGTATCCGTAAGGACGGCGCGGCTTACGTTCTCGTCGCCAACGCTCCTCATGCCTTCCGTTCATCCTGTCACTTGCCTCGCGGCATTCGGGTTTCTTTTCGGTTGATCGTCCGGCAGTTGTCGCCATTTCTCGACGTTCGCAGGTTAAGACCGTCACCTTTAGGAGCACGACAGTGATTGACTCCAAAGAAATTGCAAATGCGCCTACATTGGTTGTTGAATTTGGGACTGTGCTCTGGACGCTCGTAACCCTTTGCTTCAATGAAGGCGAGATACTCTGCCGATGTGACCAATCGGGTGCGAGCTGAAATGGCTCGAGGACGAATTTATATCTTGGGCTCTCGTTATCGATGCAAACGCGCCTGGGGCCAGTTCCTTTTGCGCGCGACTCCTGTGCCTATCAAACCACCGTCATAACGCCTCCATTCCAGTTTGCGAGATGTTCCTTTGCGAACGGGCACACAATACGGAGACTAGACAATCCACGTGTGGCCAATTGGACAGCTTCTTCTACGAGTTTTCCTCCAATACCGATGTGTTGCAGCGATGGTGGTGGTACCTCGGTGTGCCAGATCGTCATCTTATTTTGATCGTCTATGGAGTAGCTTAGAAAGGCAACGGAGTCTCCTACGCGTTCTTCGAGACGGTGAATTTTCACTTTATTCCGAGCCTTGGTTTTGATTGAGGCTTCCACTTCGTCGATCGTCATCAGATAGTGCTTCTTTCGTTTACGTGAGTACTTCTTTCGGGCCATGCGTCTGAGAACAAGTCGAAACGCCTGTCTTCTGACTTCATCGGCTCAGCTACTCGCTCCCCTGCTCTGTGTTGCTACGACAGAATGCAGCTACAGCTCTGGACTATGTTCAGTTCTTGTTGAGTCTTCGTGAAAAACCTTGAAGCTTCGTGCTGACCAGATGGTGGATCTCCTATGGCGTTCTCCTGTCGCGCTAAATTCAAGGCACGTAGACGATGTTCGAGATTGCGCGTCTGCCCTGTGAGCCGAGCGTCCTCTGGCTCGGCCGTCACTAGGGACAGTCGTGTTATCCGATGTTCCTGATCCACTAGCGTGCGTTCTCCACGAAAATGCGCGCCTAAGGTCGACAGCGCGGAGTGTTTGTAGGCTAATCATCAAATCGGACAGATTGGCTGACCTTCAGAACAGTTGAAGGACTGAAGTTTTCTATAGGAGAGATGTCTTGCTATCTATTCGGCAGAGGCCACGTCGAAAAGTCGACGGTCACGGCGTGGATTCGGCCTTTTGCCTAGAGCTCGCACGCGCATAGACAACTGCTAAGGCTCCGAGGTAACCAAAGCTCCTTATTGAGGAGCTTTCGGTGGAATTTGACACGTCGGGACGTTCGGCCCAGCGAGCGCCGCCTGGCGATTTCGTCACACCGCTCCCGATTTGATCACGACCTCATGAAAATACCCTCCTACGACGATCTGTTAGGCCAATTCAAAATCATCGACAACAGATGGATAGCTGAACGTGACTAAGACGATACAGCCTGCATTCGTCGTATGGGGGCCGTGAATAGGATTTGGTTTGATATGGAATTCCGTGCCCTTTGGATGCGAGATGCCTTCGTTTATGAAGTCCCCGTCAAGGACGTACGACATTTCGCTTGTTCGTCCGTGCAGGTGTCTTGGAATCTCACTTTCTGGCTCCATTATCAGCAGGGCCACCGCTGGCCCCAAGGATTGTTCACTGTTTAAGACTTTGAGGGTTACGTTCCCTTTGGTCTTTGGAAATGGTGCCGGTATAGCTTCAACCTTCGGCTCGATAGTTTGCATATAACTCATAACATTCTCCCTTCTTTGTGTCTGTCGGTTTCTGTTCGCTGTCGCGCACGCAACAATTTGGTTCTGTGATTTTTCCAGGGTTCGAAAAGGTCATTGAAACCGTCTAGCCCTGAGATCTTCAAACGTCTCCGACGCAAGATTTCCAACCGGTTGCGGGTCACATGCCCGCTTCTAGTTACCGGAATCTATAAAGCCTTTTGAGCGGCGAAGCTGACAGAGCCTCGAAGCTCCGCCGCTTCGGCTCTTTAGAGCGTGATGACGACCTTGCCTATCTGCTGATTGCGCTCAAGATACCGATATGCGTCAGCGGCTTGTTTGAACGGGAAGGTACGGTCCACATGGGGTTTGAACGAACCATTCGCGAGGTATTCATACACGTAACGCTTCATGCGATCAAATCGTTCAGGCGTCGTTATCTGGTGCATCATGTAGCCGGTCAGGGAAATGCTTTTGAAGAGAGCGCTCACAGCATAGCTGTTGGCTTCTTCAGAAAGAAGACCGTACAGATAGATCGTCCCTTCAGGAGGCACGCCTTGCGCCAGTGTGTCGATATACGATCCTCCGATAGCATCGAAGGCTACTCGCGCGAGTTTGCCATCTGTAATCTCGCGGACGCGTGTTGGGAGGTCCTCTTCTTGGGTAGCGATCACGTTGTCCGCCCCGAGATCCAGTAATCGCTGCTTCTTTGACAAAGTTCTTGTAGTTGCGAATGGAGATTGCTCCCTGAGCCTTCACAATCTGTATTGCCGCGAGCCCAACCGAAGAGCTTGCAGCCGTGAGCAACACCGTATCGCCTGGGCCCACTTTTGCAAATTCCACGAGAGCGCCGTATGCAGTCGGGTACTGCATACAGACGGCCGCTCCTTCGACGGATGACAACGACGGGGGAATCTCCGCGACATCCTCCGATGGTACAACGACTCTTTCGCCAAGCACAGGATACTGGTTCATAGAGTAGGCAGGGATCGTTCCGATCCGTTTGCCTATAAGTGAGGAATCGACTCCTTTCCCCGACTGAGGTAACTGTTCCGACTACCTCATAGCCAAGGCTGGACGGAAATTCAGGCTCCAGGGAGTAGTTCCCTCGGTAGTACATGCTTTCAGCCCGGTTTAGGCCGACTGCTGCGACATCGATGGCGACCTCGCCCGCCTCCGGCTGCCTTACCGGAACTTCCTCAATCTGTAAAACTTCAGGACCGCCGAGCTTGTGGAAGCTTACTGCTTTTGGCATACGTAACTCCTGGATGCATTAGCCCGTGTTCGTTGCGAAACGCGCGTCTAAGGTCGACAGCGCGGAGTGCTTGTAGGCTAATCATCAGATCGGACGAATTGGCTAACCTTCAGAACAGTTCGAGGCCTGAAGTTTTCTATAGGAGGGTTGTTCTCCTGCCTATTCGAGCTCCAAGAGCCCACGTCGAAAGCCGATGGTCACGGCGTGAGTCCGGTCATTTGCCTGAAGCTTTTCGACGATGTGGAAATTGACCGTCGTTTCGCAAATTCCTAAGTGCTGGGCGACCTGTTTGTTCCGATAACTATCTCGGATCAGCCTTAGGACTGAAATCTCTCGGGGAGAAAGCCAGCTTTTGAATTCATGCGTGCCTCCATGTAAGGAAACGTTCTCAGGTGATTCGTAAAATACCTGCCCGGGACAAGCCGCTGAAGCATGGCTCAGCGAACCTGCATCTCAACTTCACCTTCGAGAAGATAGACAATCGCATGCGCATTATTCCGATGGATCACGGCGGCGGCTCCTGGGTGCGTAATTGACGGAAATGACCTCAACTCTTTACACGGTGCTTCCGGCAGCTGTCTCGTAAAGAGCATATTCACATGCTGGCCATGTGTCGCCGTGATAGCTCCAAAGGTAAAGATAATACAGAGAAGAGGAGCTTCTTCGTGTTACACATCTTTTCCGTCCTTTCGGAATGATCTGCTTCAATAACCCTGTCAAGCAGTCTTGTCGGACTGATACTCACCTGGGATCTTTCGGAAACCTATCGCAAATCGATTCCAACCATTGATCGCGATGATTGCGAGTGAGAGGTTGACGAGTTCCTCTTCGCTGAACTCATTCCGAGCTTCAGCATATACATCATCGGATGCGTGGCCTGCAGTAATAAGAGTCAGCGCTTCGGTCCATGTAAGAGCCGCGCGTTCGCGGTTGGTAAAGAAGGTTGTCTCCCCCATCCAGACAAAGCGTAGAGGCGCTGCTCCGTCTCACCATTCGCTCGCGCGTCCTTGGAGTGCATGTCAATGCAGAAAGCGCACCCATTGATCTGGGAAGCTCTCATCTTGATCAGTTGCAAGAGAGATTCCTCAAGCTTCGACGACTTCCTGACGAAGCTCTCCAAGCCGAGCATCGCATGGTAGGCAGCCGGTGAAATTTTTTATGGATCCAATCTCATCTTCACGACGTATTCCCCTTTCCACAGTCAGGCTATATTTAAATGGAATAGTTGACTGGTCCATAATGGGAAGGATGGCTCGGCCATCCCTGGCACTTCCACAAGATGGACACTTTCTTCACCTATGTCGTCGGACCGGAGATCGCCTTCCTCAACTACGCATTCATTGAGCCCACCTATTTCGGTAAGAACCAAAACGACCAGCACCCGCCAAGTGACGTGTTACGGGGGCGAGATTATCCTAGCGCAGGTGTATAATGCCATCCGCGCCAATCAGGCGCTTTGGCAGAAGACGCTGCTCGTCATCCTCTACGACGAGCACGGCGGATTCTACGATCACGCCTCGCCGCCCGCATGCATCGCACCCGACGAGCACGTGAGCAGCAACTTCGATTTCCGCCGCCTTGGCGTCCGGGTTTCCGCCGTGCTCGTCTCGCCATGGCTCTCTCCGCAGATGCTCCAGGATGATTTCGACCATACCAGCCTACTCAAGTTCCTCACCGATAGGTGGGGGCTCGCTCCGCTCGGCGCCCGCACCGCCGCTGCTGAATCGTTCGCCGCCAACTGCAAGACCGCCGCCGCTCCCCGCACCGATACACCAGTGAACATTACTGAGCCTGATGCTCTGCCGAACCTCGAAGACCAGCCGCTCAATCCCAACCAGCTCGCGCTCGTCGGCTTCAGCCGCTTCCTCGAGACCAAAAACGTCGCCATGGCCGCTCGGCTGAGCCCCGCTGCAGAGCAAGCCATGACCCCTCCAGGTCGGCAAGCGCCTTTGTCTGGTCCATCGAAGAGGACCGCCATGGCGAGGTAGCGGCTCAGCGCGTCGACCAGTTCCTTGCACTTGCGCGCGAAAACACGACGCCTCCCGCCCGCATCACCGGGGCAGGTGCGAAGCGCGCGGAGAAAGCTGGGAAGGCCACCTTGAAAAAAGCGGTGAAGAAGGCCGCAAAGAAGCCTCCCGCAAAGGCCAAAAAGATCGCGACCAGGGGCGCTAAGAAGTCTTTGAAGAAGGCTGCAAAGAAAGCTACTAAAAAGGGAGCAAAAACGGTTGCAAAACAGAACCGCGAAGAAGCGCCTGCGCGGTTGACCGCAACATCGGGCTTGTCTTCAATTCTTGAACTCGCGTTGACGAACCACCCCAGGTACCAGCCTTTGAGATATTTGTACCGGTGGTGTAGTACCCCGCTGGGCAACACCACCGACTCGTAGCTCACGATGCCGCTGTTAGTTCACTTCGCGGCCAGTTTCAAGATGTGGAGAGCAGAATGCAAACGACTTGCGTGTTTCAAGAAAAGTTTGATCTTCACCGAGCAGCGAGGTTTGCACCAGAAGGCAGGGCAAGTCACGGTGATCGATTACGTGCTTGGTGATTGTGTAACGGCTCTGCCCACAGCTCTCCACGTAGCGGCATCCAAGACCGTCCTCATTGCAGGCTCCCGCCCAGCCAAAACAGACCGGATCGAGCAGCAACAGCCAGGAAACGGAAGGTTCGCTCAGGCGGTGCGGCACGCAAGCGAATGCCATAGACTTCTCTGCTGCGTTCCCGCGATTTTCCGCGCGTCGGCATATCGATTGATCCACCACGCCCAGTGAGCGCGTGGGCGATTTGGCGCTGACTGACATCGAACACGTTCACGAAGACGTACCTCCGTGCACTACAGGTCCGAAGAAACCTGCGATGTTAGAAATTGCCGTAATTATGTCATGGCTAGCACCTCGCGACTCTCCTAGACTCGTTTGAGAAGGGAGACCATGATGTCACTTTAATCCTCCACTCTCGCCATCCCCGATTCTTTGCTCGCGAAAGAGGCCACTGATCTTTTACGTGAGCATGCCACTGATCTGCTGTTCAATCACTCGATGCACGTCTACTTTTTTGCCGCTGGGCAAGGGCGCAATTCAAGCGTCAATTCGACCACGAACTCCTCTTCGTCGCCGTCGCATTTCACGACTTCGGCTCATCGGGAAATATTCCAGTCCAAATGAACGGTTCGAAGTCGATGGCGCGAACCTGGCCCGGCAGTTCCTCACTGTGCATAACGTTCCCGAAAAGCAGCCTTCCGGTTGAACCCTGTGCGCGGGAGAACTGCGCCAGTCATGAAGTGTGTAACAGGATCCATGGGAACTCCAGCAAACCATGTGCCAGAATCTAAAATCGAAACGAAGAGACCACCATGTACCTTCGACACTTGCTCCTTAGCCTCATCTTCGCCGCACCCTCGTTCGCACAGATGCGTGTCATCAACGATGGATTTCCCGGAGAGAACACAGCTGAACTGGACGCCCGTCTTGACGATGCACTCAACCAGTTCAAGCCCGGCTATGTTGTTCTCTTCACCGGGACCAACGACGCCCTTAACGAGAAGAAGTTCCTCCCTGTCGAAGAGACCGGGAAGCATCTGGAGGCGATGACTCAGCGCATCAGGAAACGTGGCGCGCAGATCATTCTGGTAACTATTCACGATCCCGATCTCTCCCGCTTGATGGCGCGTCATAAGCCGGAGATTTACGGTGATACACCGCCGCTGCAACGGGTTTCCGTGATCAACGACCAGATACGCCGGATCGCACAGCTCGAGCACGCGCAAGTAGCTCCGTTCGCAACGGTGCTGCTCAAGGCCGGCGGAGCGAACACGGAACTGAGCGGCGACGGCGTCCATCTGACCGCGAAGGGATATAGCTTATTGGCATCGACGGTTCGCGCGCAACTGCCAACGCATCTTGCGGCAAACGCAACCTTGCTGTGTTTCGGCGACAGCCTGGTCTTTGGAATCGGCGTGCGGCCACCAGGCGGTAAGTCGGAGACAAGCGACACCTATCCGGCACAACTTCGTGCGCTTCTTAAGAAGAAAGACAACTCTCTCCATTGCCGGGTAGAATGCCCTCCATGTCCACGATGCTGGCACCTCCGCTGCGCGAGTCGTCCGAGATGACCGAGTTCGTTGAAGCGCATGTGCAACGGATGCTGCAGAGCTCACACCTTGCGCGCGCTGAGACCCAGCGCAGGCTGCTGCTGTATCTCTGGGAGCATCGCAACGAGAACGTGAGCGAGTACGCTCTCGCAACCGAGGCGCTCGGGCGCAATGCGAACTTCGATCCGACGACAGACGCGTCGGTAAGGGTTCACATCTCGCGTCTGCGGAGGAAGCTCAAGGACTACTACCAGCTGGAGCCCGGCGAGCCCGAGCTGCTGGTCATTCCCACGGGAACGCATCAGCTGATGGTGCTCGATCAAGCCCTGCAGAGTTCTCCGGTTGTCGAAGAAGTCGAGCCCATCGCCGCCGAGACAGTCGGGCGGTCTTATACAGTTCCTATTCTGTTGGGCATCATCGCTGTTCTCCTGGTTGCGGTGACGTGGCTTGGCTGGAATTACAGCAGGGTCCGCGCGGTTCCCGAGCGCCCGAAGCCGAACGCGTTCTGGAGTTCCTTCCTAGCGGGCACAGCTCCCATCAGGATCATCCTTCCCACTCCTGTCTTCTTCGGATTCACGGATCATCCAACCTTGCGGCTGCGCTCTACCTCAGTGAATGACTTCAACGACGTTCCGAAGGACCCGGAGTTCGACAGGCTGATCAAAGTTCTGGGCAAGCGAACCTTCGAGCAGTCCTATACAGTGACGTGGGATACGCTGGCGGCGATCGACATGGCTCGCTACCTGGATGGAGTAGGAGCCAAGGATCGAGTCTCCTTTAATGTGACTCGCGACCTCTCGCCGCTGTTCCTGGAAAACTCGAATGTCATCGCCGTCGGCACCCACCAAACACTGCAACCGCTTGCCGGCTACCTGCAGGCGATGAACTTCTCCCTCGCTCCCGCTGAGTTGCGCGTAACCAATGCGAACCCGCGTCCGGGCGAGCAGGGGACCTACGAGATTGTTCGCAAGAATCGCTATCGCGAGGTGCGCCCCTCCATTCTGGCGGTGCTCCCGGGACGCGCCCCAGGACTGAAGGTGATGCTTCTACAATCCAGGGATACAGGAGCTCTTGTTTCTCTGATCTCCTCATCCGTCGGATCGAACTCGATCGAAGCGATGTGGAAGAAGGAAGGCTCGCCACAGTACTTCGAGATGGTGACCTACACCGAGCTGGAGAGCAATCGTCCACTGCGTACGTGGCCGGTTGCTATCCACACCTTTACTGCGAAAATACCGGAAAACTCCATGTAACAGTACGTAACATACCCATCGAAACGTGTCAGACGATGGTCCGAGATGGCAATATTTTCTGTCATGCGCGGAAAATACAAACCCTTTCTCCTCCTTGTTTCCGGTTTTTTTATCGTTTCAACTTTATCCACGCCCGCACTTGCGGCCCCCATACCAGCTGACCTCGTCGTGTACGGCGCGACTGCATCTGGTGTGGTCACGGCGTACGCCGCGGCGAAGGAAGGTCTGCACGTCATTCTGCTCGAGCCTGGCTCCCACGTGGGGGGCATGGTCACCGGCGGTCTATCCGCAACCGATGCTGCTTACTTCCCCATTATTGGCGGGTACGCACGAGACTTCTACCGTGAAGCAGCCGCGCACTACGGCATCCATACTCTCAACAAGCACTCCGACTGGCTTTCGGAGCCGAAGGTAGGGGAGGCCATTTTCAACGAGTGGCTTAAGAAGACCGGTGTAGAGGTTCATTTTCACGAGCGGATTCAAGAGAAGCATGGAGTGACCAGGTCTGGAATCCACCTGCGCTCGATCACCACCGAAGACGGCAAGGTATGGCAGGCAAAGGTATTTGCCGACTGCACCTATGAAGGTGACCTGATGGCGCAGATGAGCGTGAAGTACACCGTCGGGCGCGAGAGCATGGAGGTCTATCACGAAGACCTGGCAGGTGTTCGCGTGGATACGCCGAAGCACCAGTTCCTGTGGAAGATCTCCCCCTATAACGAGAAGGGCAAGCTGCTGCCCGAAGTCGACGCCGGACCGATGGCAGCTAGCGGCTCAGGGGACAAGAAGGTGCAGACTTATAACTTCCGCCTGATCCTCACCAACGATCCCGCGAATAAGCTACCCTGGACGATACCGGAGGGATACGACAGCGCGCAGTTCGAGTTGCTGGCGAAGTATCTCACTCAGTGGAAAGAGCACATGCATAGGGAGCCGAGGCTGGGCGATGTGATGAATCCGGTCGCCATCCCGAACAAAGAGGCTGATTTCAATAACAATGGCGCCTTCTCGACGGACTACATCGGGCACAGCTGGAAGTATCCCGACGCCGGCTACGCCGAGCGGAAGAAGATCTGGGATGATCATCTTCTTTATACGGAGTCCTTTCTATGGTTCCTGGCCTCCGATCCCCGCGTCCCCAAACCATTGCAGGATGAGGTCAATCGCTGGGGCAGGGCGAAGGATGAGTTCCTCGATACCGACGGCTGGCCCAACCAACTCTACATCCGCGAAGGCCGACGCATGATTGGCATGTATGTGATGAAGCAGTCTGACCTGCAGACCAACCGAACCAAACCTGATTCGATCGCTATGGGCTCTTATAACAGCGACTCGCACAACATCCAGCGTGTGGCGATGCCGGACGGCGGTGTGCGTAACGAAGGCGACGTCCAGGTCTCGGTCAAACCGTATGAGATTGCCTTCGGAACGATCCTTCCGATGAAGTCCCAGACGGATAATCTGCTGGTTCCGGTCTGTCTTTCGGCGTCGCATGTCGCATACTCGTCGGTCCGCATGGAACCGCAGTACATGATGATGGGCCAGGCCGCGGGCGTGACAGCGGCACTCGCCATCCAGGGCAAGACAGCGGTTCAGGATGTCAGCTTAGCGGCGCTTCAAGAGAAGCTGCGCAGCCAGAAGGCGATCCTGCATCTGGACCAACAAGCGACCGCAACAGGCGTCGACTAGGGGTAAATCCCTGAAAACAGTGGAAGTGTTACGTAACGTAACAGCTTGGAACTTCCGCAATCCATCCCTACAAACGATAGTTGCGAGCCATGAAGGAGTAGGGCATCTGGCCTAACCAAGGAGATGCCCATACTCCGCTTAGCACCCAGTTTTCAGATGAGGCCATCATGAAGAAGTTAATAAAGATAGTTGCTCCACTCTTCGCCCTAGGTCTGTTCTTCCTGCCTTCCAGCGTTCTGCAGGGGCAGGTTGCGAATGGAGTGATCACCGGTCGGCTGACCGATACAACGGGAGCCGTTGTAAGCAATGCGCAGGTGACCCTGACCAAGGTCGACACCGGTCTTACGGTAGCGACGCGCAGCAACGGCGATGGCATTTACACGTTCCCATCGCTGCAGACCGGACCTTACAAGATCCAGGTCTCACAGAGCGGATTTAAGAATGCGGAGACGACGCTCACTCTTACCGTTGGCCAGACCTCTAACATCGACCTGAACCTTGAGGTCGGCTCCAGTACGGAGACGGTCAACGTCGAGTCGGCTGGCATGGCCGATCTTGATACCAGTGATTCGACCATCAGCTACACGGTTGGCGTAAAGCAGGTGAGCGACCTTCCTCTCAACGGACGAAATCCGTATGGTCTGGCAGCGCTTTCGCCTGGCATCGCACCGGGAGGCGGTTTTGGCCAGGGCGTGAGCCAGGTTCGTGGCGCAGTCGTCGCCGCGGGAACGAACAACTTCGAATCCAACGGCGGACAGGCAGGCTCGAACGAGATTTTTTTCGACGGCGTTCCTGTAACGGTGTGCTGCCAGGGCCAGCCCGCCCTCACTCCTTCTGTCGAAGTCGTGGATCAGTTCAAGGTCATCACCTCGGTTCCTCCGGCGCAGTTTGGACGTTCTTCGGGTGGCATTCTCAACATCGTGTCGAAGAGCGGCACCAATCAGTTGCATGGAAGGGTTTACGAGTATCTGCGCAATGAGAAGCTGGATGCGGCACCGTACTTCCTGAAGTACAATAACACACTGCCTGTTCGCGGCCGCAATGATTTTCGCGCACCGCACAAGTTCAATCAGTACGGCGTCTTTGTGAACGGCCCTATTTGGTTGCCTAAAATCTATAACGGCCGCGACAAGACCTTCTTCACCTTCGGATGGGAAGCATCGCGCAATGTTCTCTACGCACCCGTAACGGCCACCGTGCCGACCGCGCTTCAACGCCAGGGCGTCTTCACCGAAGCCCCGGGAATGATCTATGACCCTTACAGCACCGCAGGCAATACGCGTCAGCCATTGCCTGCCGGATGCAACTCCGTCGGCTGCTTCCCTGCAGGCAAGATCGTCCAGAACATCAATCCTGTATCGCAGAAGCTGCTACAGTTCTTCCCACTACCCAATGTTGCCGGACTGACCAACAACTACGTCTACGCTAACCGCACCAGCGATCAGGTGGACCAGTTCAACTTCCGCTTCGACCATAACTTCTCCTCTAAACAGCGTGTGTTCGTTCGCGGTACCCGCGATACCAACACTCATCACGAGAACGATCTTTTCAATCAGGCGAGCGGTCCCAGCGGAATCAACCAGACATTGCGCGCCTATCTCTTCGCCCTCGGGGACACCTGGACGATCACACCACGGTTGATTCTGCAGACGAACTACGGGTTCGCTTACCAGAAGAACTTCCAGATTCCGCAAAATTACACGGGCTACACCGCATCCGACTATGGATTCACGAATCTTGACAGCCAGCAGCAGCTACCGGGGTTGCCTTTCGTCGGAATCACCGGATACGCGAATGTGTCCTACGCTTCGAATACCAATCGGTGGGAGCACTACAGCCACTTTCTCGAATCCACCGCGTTGTGGCAGGTTGGTAAACACAGTCTGACTTTTGGCCATGATGGCCGCCTTATCCTCGAACATCAGCAAAGTGCAAGCAATGGGCCAGGAACCTTGTCGTTTGACACAACGTTGACCAACGGGCCTAACGTGACCAGTGCAGCGGCCTCCAACCAGGCGCAGTTCGATGCCTTCGGTGCGTTTCTGCTGGGAACCTTTACCAACGCAACGCTCACACGCCAGGTGCAGCCCGCGTACGACTCCTGGTATCACGCGATGTATCTCCAGGACGACTGGCGCGCTAACTCGCGGCTGACGCTGAACCTTGGGCTGCGTTACGACATCGAGACGGGCTATGCCGAGCGTTACAACCGGTGGGCCGATCTCGATCTTAATGTGGCAAATCCTCTTTCTTCTTCAACGCTGCCATTCACAGGCGGAGCTCGCTATCTTGGGGATAACTTTCCCAATCGCACCTGGAAGACTGCCTACAACAAGTTCGGCCCGCGCATCGGGCTGGCGTTCCAGGCTTCCGACCGAGTCGTGCTTCGCGGAGGATATGCCCTGATGTATCTCCCGACCTCGCAACGCTTCTACGGCACATCGACTCTCGGTTACGCACAACAAAGCCAGACGGTGTATACCAGCACCAACATTCCGGCCGCGACTATCGCAAACCCGTTTCCTAACGGAGTCATTCTGCCAGCGGGTCCTGCAGCTGGAGTCACTGCCGGTACGGGCACGTCGGTCGGCGGGGCGATTTATAACAATCCCTTGCCTTACTTCCAGCAGATCAATGCCGGGGTTGAGACTCAGATCGCGCAGGGCATCGTTCTCCATCTCAACTACGTCGGGAGCCACGGCGTGCATCTCCCGATCAATTATCGTCCCAACGATCTGCGGGATCCGTATTGGGGAAGTCCCGGCAGCCAAACGCAGATCGACTATCTCAATGCGCAGGTGGCAAACCCTTTCAAAGGCAACCCCGCAGCAGGACCCTTGGCGACGCCAGCGACGGTGCAGCGCGTGCAGCTTCGCTCGCTGTATCCGCAGTACACGCCAAACACTGGAATGGCAAACAACTCTCTTACCGTCAACCAGATTGGCATTGGGGCCTCCATCTTCCATGCTGCCCAGGCCTTCGTTACCATACAGCGATCGAAGAATCTTTCGGCGACAGTCAGCTACACCTTCTCGAAGCTGATGGGGAATACCTCGCCTCTGCTGACGGGGTTTCTGAATCTCAATGGAACGCCCGGCATTCAGAACAGCTACCATATTCGCGACAAGGAATGGTCTGTTCTTGCGACCGACGTTCCTCATCGTCTTGTCGCAAACGCCAACTACACTCTTCCCTTCGGGCGCGGCCAGCGTTTCGGCGGCACCGTGAGGCCATGGGTGAATCAGTTTGTCGGCGGCTGGTCCCTGAATACGATTGTCGCAATCCAGTCGGGTTATGCGCTGGGAATAACCCAGACCGGGGGACAGGCTTATTCCGGCTCACGTCCCTTCTTTGTACCGGGCGGCAAGCCGCTTACATCGGGCGATGTGCATCAACGACTAGGGGGAGCCGGACAATCGAGTGCTTACCTCGATGCAAGTGCCTTCCGGAAAGCGACCGCATTTGAGTTAGGCGACGTTCCAAGATCGTCGGGCAGACTCCGCAGTCCCAGCGGATTCCAGGACGATCTCTCCTTGCTGAAACAGTTTCCCATCCACGAAAACATCGCTCTTCAGTTCCGGCTGGAGGCATTCAATCTGCTGAACAAGACACAGTTTGGCGTGCCCAACACACAGTTCGGCTCATCCACCTTCGGCAATATCACCACCCAGGCAAACTCACCTCGTAATATTCAGGCGGCTCTCAAGCTGCTCTTCTAGGCGACACGCTTTACCGTCTCGGAGTCTTCTGCGATGCTCCGTCGTTAGGAAATGCTTATTGGCCCCGAATTGGACCCAAATTTGAGATGTTCGATAAGCGTGAACCGCGATGCCCAACGCAGCATGACCGGAAAATCAGTGCAAATTGCGTAGGTTCATCGTGGTTTCCAGATGATTGTTACTATCCCTGGAAGGCACAACAGAAATTTGGGCTGTTCCAGACGTTGCCCATCTCACGCTCAACTTCGAGGCCCTCCGGTATGGCCACAGCAGGTCGACCGGCAACTTAGATGGCTCCGTTGGATCGAGCCAACGGACATAGTTTCGCTACGAATAATCGGCAGCGCAATTCGGCTAGCAAAGAGGTGGCGGAGTCCGTTGAATGTACGGGGCTCGAAATATGATTTTCCAATCTTGCACTGACCTGCATAGCACCACACTAGGACTTTTAGATTCTGCGATCCTCTCGGCCGCCCATGAGGGTTGCCGGAACACCCTTACGGAACCGCGTGCTCTTTGGCTGCCTACCACAGCTGGCTCGATAAGCAACCTCGTTATCCATGGGACACCTCCAACTGTTGCTCAATTCATGGTCCCAGCGCTCTATCTTCTGTTGATACACCCCATAGAGTGCGAGATTCCTTCCAGAACAAAGATCAGTTCGTCTCGCAGTCTCCCAGCATACTCATGGCAACTTCCTCTGGCGTGGCCTTGATGCACCCAGTCTCTCAGAGTTGTCAATCGCTGCGAATCCCATTCTCCTTCCAGATGGCATGTAGGATCCGTAGCCCGGTCGTACCACTGATATCGCTGATCACATTACCAACTAACTGTAAGTTCATTTCAGTGAGTGCCTTCTGGATCTGCTGAATACAGGTTGCAGCTTCCTGCACCAACGTTTCGCGATGGCGGAGACATATCGCCGCAAATGATGATCTCTCCCGTGGCCGGAAAGATCTGCTAATAGCCCGTAGGTATGAACTGCTGCAGCATTTGACAATCTCTTACGTCCGTATTGCACCCTGGCAGATTCTTGGCTCGGCGCGCATTTACTACGCAGACTTGGAACCCCGGACTTTTTAATACTTCGTACAGGGCTATCCAGTAAACTCCGGTGGAGTCCATCGCCAAAGCATGCAAAGCTGCCGCTCCACTGCTCTACGCCGAGATAGTCATTACGGTAGTAGAACGCCGAGAGGTGCGGTCCTCCTCCCAATACAAGCTCGAACACATCTCCGGGTCACGCATCAGGTCGATTCCACCAGCAACGAAGCGTTGTCATGGTAGAGCGCGATATGAGAAGCGCTGGCATTGCCGGTCTGCAAGCCAATCGCCTTGCCGACAACAAAGGCGATAGCCTCGGCCTCCGTCTCTCTTCCCGTCTTGGTGGTGGTCGTGCGGCGGCTGGAGTGCATCAGGAGTTCGTGTGCCAACTCATGCACCAGTGTGGCAAAGGTTTCGGCCTTCGACTGTCCGGGCAAGATGGCGGTGCGCCCGCCATAGCTCACGCCAAGCGCGGGGGCGATCTTCTCGGTAAAGACAAGCTCGATGCCCTGCTTTTCAATGAATGTGAGAATACGGTCGTAGTTCTCGCCCGCATCGCCCTGAACGTGTTCTATCTGGGGAAGGTCAGGGCCATCTGTTTGCTCCACATCAAAGACATAGGCATTCCTGAATCCAACAAGGACGGGGGCATTCTGCTTGGTGATGTCCTTCTCTGCCTCTTCATCGCTCTTGCGCTTGATGCGGATGCCCTTCTCGCCTTTCTTCACACGGCGGCCAAGCTGGTTCCACGCGTAGACGCCCGCCACGCGCGTTGCTCCGGGGCGTTGTCTGGCGATTTCGGGGACGTTCCCAAAGGAATACGAATGAAAGCGACTCATCGCGTTCAGGTACGCGGTGAGTGCATCCGAGTGTCCGGCCTCTAGCTGCTCGATGAGGGACTTTACGTTGTCGGCGATGATCTCTTTCGCCGTCTGCCTTTGCTGCGGTTGTTTGGGGTTTTGAGTAGACGGGTTGACGGTAGAGGTGATGGCTACGCTGTTCATGGGTGTTTCCTCCTTGGCCCTGGCTGTTGTTTTTCATGCCACGCGTGGCATGTATCTACATGCCGAACGCCTCCTGGCGAAGGCGGGGGGCAAGGCGCAAGGGAGGGTATCGCCCACCCGAAGGGCGAGCGAAGCGAGTGATTTTTACGCAGGAAAAATCATGGGGAGACCCTTGCGCCGCGCCAGGGCAGCCCTCAGGGAGGCTTGGTTTCTTTATTCGCGCGCGTTCGCAACGCCTCATTTAGGGCCAGCGTTGCGGGCAGGACACGAGACTATTAGCGGAATCCGTTGGTCGGGCGAATCCGGGCTGTCTTCGCGTCCCAGAAGGCCGAGAACATCTGGCCAACTTTTCTTAACGCAGCGTCAAACCAACGTTGCGAGTGACGGGCGCGATTCGCCAATAAGCTGCTTCTGAGAGACGAATCTGCGTTCGAGGCGGTTGGCCGCGTTGGATCGATTTCAGCCTGAAGTTCCCGTCGGTTCGGCCAAAAGCTATCAAGCAACGTGGTCGAGGAGCAGTCATCAGCACAGATGGCTACGTTCCTGAGCGTTTGAGAATCAATGATCGTTCCGTTCAGCAAGTCGCACGGCCGCCCGAACTAGCGCAATGTGAGAGAAGGCCTAAGGGAAGTTGCCTATAAAAATCGTGACCGTTGTGCACCACGCTCTGTCTCGGTGTTGCTAGCGACGGAAATTGACCTCCACGTCGTTCAATAAGTTGCCTTGCAACCCATAGACCAATGCCGGTTTCAAGATCCCCCTTGGTCGTGAAGAACGGTTCGAAGATTTTCTCAAGATGCTCTGGTTTGATTCCCGTACCGTCCTGTATGACATGCGCTCGATTTTCCCCCAAACCGTTTCAATCCTGATGGACCGCCAAACTCTCATCACCCACCGCGAGTTCTGGGGCACGGAACCAAAGCAGACACTGCGTTCGCTCACACGCTTGACGGCCGCAGAGCAACAGTTGTGCTCCGAACTGCGCGACGTTTTGCTCGGAAGAAACGTACGCCTCGAACAAGAGCGCATTACCTTCTCGGCTGTAGGATCAGAGCCTCCGAGTGTCTTTATACATAGCCGGTTCCTGCAAGGCTCGCGCTGCAGCTGTCGGTAAAATCGAGAGCAGAAAACGTCCCATACTGTATCTGCTGAGGCATTCCTGTCCGTGGCTTGTTCAAAATCGGCAGCTTTCCTTACTCAAAGACCGCGAGGGTGGTGGGTTGCCGGTAGCGGGAGAGGATTAAAGAACAGTCAAAGGCGAAAAGTCGATCTGAGTGATGGGCCCACGAGCACGTCAAGGCCGTCAGTCCCCAATTTCGGCCGGTTTGACATGAGAATGGCAACCAAACTGCCACATCGTGGTGGGGCCGCCTGCTTCGGTAGATGAGGAAAGAAGTCGCGGGTCAGGCCTGTTGCACCAACCCGATTTGGCGCATGCAGTGCAGCCGCCTGATTCAGGACGTCAGCTCGAGCCAGCGGTAACGCAGGCTGGTAGTTTCGGCGACAGGCGCACAGTCCGCCGAAGGCAATACGATGCGGAACACCGTCCCGTGACAGTCTTGCCTGGTGCTGCTCCTCACTCGCAACGAACCGCCGTGCTTCTGAACAATTTGCCGCGTCACCCATAGTCCCAATCCAGTTCCACTTTCTTTCCGGGTCGAAAAGAACGGCTCGAATATCCGGCCAAGGTGCTCAGGAGAAATCCCGTGCCCTTGGTCTGCCATGAGAAGAACCACTCCGGAGGAGGTAGAGCGAATTCGTATGGAAATCAAGGAGCCTGTCGAACTCGCATGGACCGCATTGATAAGGAGATTCGAGAAGACCTGCTTCAATTCCCCAAGGGATCCTCGCAAAGTCGCAGGGCGTTCGGGCAGGTCGGCGACGACCGATATTTGCCGCATTTGCGCCTCTTTGTTGAGGACACGCAGGCTCTCCTCAATCGCAATTCGCAGATCGAACTCTACCGGATTGTTGAGATCGCGATAGAAGGCCAACGTTTGACGCGCTACGGAAGAGATGCGGCTGATCTCAGACTCGGCCTGATGGAGCAACTCCCGTACGTTGGAAATATCATCGGAAGAGGATGCGAGGTAGATGAGGTTGACAAGTCCTTCTAAGGGATTGTTGATCTCGTGGGCAATAGTGGCTGCGAGGCGACCAGCGGCGGCCAATTTTTCGGAACGGATTAGGGCGTCTTCGGTTCTTACACGGTCCGTGATGTCGAGGCTGAGTCCCGTCAACAACGCGCGGTCGTGCTCGTCCCTGACGACTACACCGCGGTTCTCGATATACCGCAGGGTGTCCTTGTCCCAATACAGCCGAAATTGCACGTTGTGCGGTTTGGCCTCGAGATCCGATCGGAAAGCTTCTTTCACCAACGGGCGGTCTTCCGGATGAATCCGATCGAGGAGAGAACTTAGAGGCAGATACTCACTGCGATGTTGTATCCCGAGGATGGAAGCGGCCTGCTCAGAAAGCCTCAGCGCTTGTTGGGCGATGTGGAAAGTCCAAAGGCCGATACCGGAGATCTGCCGCGCCAGGTCCAGCGTTTCCTGCTGGCGATAAACTTCCTGACCGAGTGCGTGACTCCTTTGCAGTGCGGCAGCCAGTTGCTCGTGCACATCCGACAAGGAACGTGCCAGCTGCTGTGACTCAACCGCATTCGCACGAACCAGTTTGAGTTCGAGCGTCTTGAGACGCACTTCAGCCTCATGTTGAAAGATCGCCGCAAGAAGGCTCACCGCCGGGTAGAGATCGTCATGAGCTGTGGCGGATGTTCCGGGACCGAATAGGACCAGGATGACGGCAGGACCCGTCAGCTTGCCGACCACCACCGATCGCTCTCCTGAAAATGGGGATGGCAGGTTTGACGTGGCTTGGCCATCCTGTTCCACCTTGCGCAAAAAAGCGGTCCAGGCTAATCCGGCGGGAAAAGTCTGAGGAAATCCAGGAGCTGGAAGAAACTTGTTCAGTTCAATGTCGCGCAGAAAGAGACACAGCTGGGTGGCACCGACGCTGGACGCGAGTTGCGGTGCTCCTTCGGAGCGGACCTGCTGACAAAGGGTTTGCAGAACTGCAGCAATCTCAATCAAGAGGGGTCACTCGGGAAAGACGCATACCACCGCATTGCAGTTGTGAAATCCGGCCAATTGACCCTCGACGCTTGCGACTTGGCCATAGGTATTACATCCGGCCAGGGCCACATCGCCGACAATCACCTGTACGGCTTCGATTTCGTTCCCGAACTCCTTACCGAGCCTGAGCCGCGTAGCGACGCAATCGAACATGAGGGCTCCCCCCGGCTTGTGCCCGGCAAGCTGACTCATCGCTTCCGTGGCAGCATCCCTGGCCGCCTGCATCGATGATTCCACGCTAGCGTTCATGATGCTCACCACGGCGCCCTCCGGAATTTCTGCGGCGAAGCTCACCGCACCCTCCGCAATACCGAGGGGGACCCGAAGTTTATAACCGTCCTCCACCCGCATGCCCGCAATGTTGTGCAGAAAGAACGGCAGCGGCGCTGAGCGATCCAGCTTCTGCCCTGTATTCTGCGCGTGTTCCTGGAAGACATCTGCCGCGGAGATGGCATCGAGACTGCTAACGGTGTTCTTCGCGCTGGCGGTCACGCGCATGGAATCGGTTGCGGGCACCCAACCGTGGCGAACACCAACTCCGACCGGCTTTGTGGAAAGGATCTCCAATGCTACGGCCGCGTCGGTTGCAACTTCGTTCCCCTTGAATACGTAGGTCTTACTGAAGGCCGCGTCGTCACCCGCGCCTCCACCGAAAAACTTGTACTTGCCACCGGTTTCGACGTATAGAGTGCGGACAAGCTCATCCGCAGATCCGGCAAGTGCATCATTGAGAATGAGCGCCGAACGGTAGCGAAATTGGTTTTCCGTAAAGCCGCGGAAAGTGCTAAGCAGTTGCCTGGCGACATTTTGCGGGTCAGATGAGAGCCCGTGTGCGATGGTGGCGCAGAAGGACATCTCCGGTGAAGCGATAGCGAACGCAGAAGCGCTCCCTTCGCCTCGCCCTTTGGAGTCGAATTCACCGGCGGACGAGCAGCCAATAAGTTCTGCGCCGGGAAAACGCTCCGTAAACTTGTTCAGGACTGTTTCAAAATTGTGCTTGGCGGAAAGGAAGACGATCACAGCGTCAGGGGCGGATAGCCCAGCCGAAATGTCCCGTACCAGTTCATCGGCGGCTACCGCCGACTCAGTGGACGTCGAATACGCGCTGACGGTTCGCGTCATGATGGTCCTCCTTTGCAATCTCTATCCTAACGCGTTCACTGACATCCGTATTGCCGCAATCAGCTTCCGCCCCTCTGTTCGGGACGATTTTCCATGAACAGCGCGTCATGAAGTAGTGCGCTGGTGCGCACGGCGGTCGGGTACCTAAGCTGAGCACTGACCTCCAAAGCGCACTCGAGGGCTGGCCGAGACACCGCCGCTGGACCAATAGGCTTGCGAAGTACGCGGTGCTCTGCACCGGATTAGGGCTGACACGTGCCCCCCGTATGGGATGCTGGAGGGTAAACCGGCACTATATAGGGTTTACACAGATCAACGCGCACCAATAACCGCTCTGCAATGGAGTTCCCGAGAATATCGGGAACCTCTTGTTTTGATTGGACTCACACGCTTCCATCTAGGCGAAGGTGTGTAATCGAGAGATTCGTTATGCAGCGGTCGTGCTCAACGCAATTCGCGAAACGGCGCCGCCGCACATGCAGTACTCGTTGTGAAGGTCGAACAATACCCTGTGGAAGGGAACATGGCTCCAGTCATGAACGGGTCTATCTCATTGAAGCGAGTTCGACAAGAACTCGGACAAAGGAGATACGAAATGAATCGAATTTCGATTATTACTGTTTCAGCTCTTCTTCTGGCAATCCCGGGCAGCACTGTCTATGCAGCCAACCTGACGAAGGACCAATCCGCAAAGAGGGCGAAATCGACGCTTCAACAAATCAGTGGTCAGATAGAGCGGATCTCCGAGACCGCAGGCCGCATGAGCATACAGAGTCGAGAACCCAGCTATGCAGAGGTTCAAGGTGTCGAACTGAATCATCTTTCTGCCGAGATCAATCGAGTCGGGCGCGAACTAAAGGGCCTGGAGTCAGAAACTGAGTTGCTGCCGCCCTGGCAAACGGAGGCAATTAGTAGAGTCGTGCCATCAATGCACAAAATCGCAACCATGACTACCGATGCAACTGAACTCTTCAACAAGAGTCAATCGCAGCTATTTGCGAGCCATTACTCGACGGAAGCGAGTCAGATCGCCTCACGGGCGAAAGAGACAGCGACGCTGTTGGGAAACGATCTGAAGCTCGAGAAAACACGAGCAAAAGAAGAACACCTTGAAGATGCAGTCAACGGTGGGAGATCCGCAACTCAAGGACAATAACTTTCCGCATACAAGATTTTACCCTTGCCGGCCCCCTACGGGAGGTCAGTAAGCTTCTGGATCACCAGCACGATAGACCATACCCCCAAGCCTTCACGCACTATACCGTCGCGAAGGGAGGAGCGGCTTTCGCAGCAGAGGGTTTTTCTCAATGTATGGCAGAAACTAAGGCCTTAGATACAAATACGAAGGAAACAATCATGAAGAGCGGCAATCGTCTTACAACCGCAATTCTGACCTTGGCGTTGGGAGTTACGACAATGCAGGCCGCCGACCCGTCGCAGCCAGCATCCAGTCCGAAAGACGCCCAGCTTACCCTCGAGAAGATTCCCGATCAGGCGTGCGGTATCGCTGACGTGGCCTTTCGCATGAAGAACTTCGGTCAAACCGGCGAAAAATCCGATCTCCAGGTCGAAGACCTTCGTCATCTGAAAGAGAAGGTCAATACGATAGGTAAAAGATGGCGGTTCTTGAAGAACAATGCTCCAGCCTGCCGGATTACCAACTTGCAGTCCTCGATCGTCTTTTGCCAGAAGTGGAATCCGTCGCTGCTGACTCATCGTCTGCGATTACAACCTTCAACAGCAACCGCAATCATCTCTTTGCCAGTGATTACGTGAACAAGACAAACCAGATCCTCAAGGACGCTTGACGCGTACAAACCACGATCCTTGGGATGTAGACGGAAATTTCTTCGTGGACGGACGGTCCTATATAACCCATGACTTGAAAACGAGGACGTTCAAGTCTCTATCACGCGGTGCCTTGTCCCTCACGAAGATAAGAGCCGGGAGCATTGGACGGGCGCTTCCTCCTTTATCATGCAGTCAGCTTGTCACTTGCGGCAAAGCACACCTGATTTCGACACAACGGACTTTAGGAGATGACACCCTTCCGTACGGCATACAAAATCAGCTCCGGAATGCTATGCAGGTTGAGCTTCTGAAGGATATTCCCGCGATGCGTCTCGACGGTATAAACACTGAGATTTAGCATATTCGCGACATCCTTGTTGCTCTTCCCTTCTGCGACCAGTTGTAGGATTTCCTTCTCCCGAGGAGAGAGCAGATCGTAGCTGTCTTCAATACTCTTGTCCTGCATCTGCCGAATGTAATCTTCCACCAACAATGCACATACCGTCGGGCTGAAAAAAGCCTTGCCGGAGTTTACAGTGCGAATCGCCGTAAGCAGGTCGGCCTCTGCCGATTCCTTAACTAGATATCCTCTCGCCCCTGCCTTCAATGCGCGAAGTACATAGGCTTCATCCGTATGCATACTTAGCATGATCACTCGAACACCTGGGAACTTCGAGGTAATCTGTTGAGTAGCATCCGTGCCATTCAAATTGGGCATCGCGATGTCCGTCACAACGAGGTCGGGCTTTTGATCTTCTACGATCGTCAGAAGCTCTCTTCCGTCACTTGCCTCGCCTACAACTTGAAACTCGGGCTGGCGCTCAAGCAGAGCCTTGAGGCCGTTTCTGAGGACGGTGTGATCATCCGCAAGAACAATACGAATCATTGGAACCCCTTCCGTTTGACAGGAGGGAGATGCACTGACAGCAGGGTTCCTCGTTCAGCTTTCGCTATCACTTTCAATTCGCCACCTAAACGTACGATACGCTCTTCCATGCCGAGCAAACCAAGGCCTTTCTCAGTTCCAGGGTCAAACCCGATCCCATCGTCCTCCACTTCTAGCTCCATACCCGAAGGCGTCTGCTGAAATGAAACCCGGATGGATTTTGCCTTCGAATGTTTGACGGCATTATGAAGAGCTTCCTGCACCACGCGGTAGATGCAAGTCTTATAGGTATCCGGGAGCATATCGTTTGATTCTTCTGCCTCGACTCGGACGTGCAACCCCGTACGACGAGCGGTCTCGCGTCCCTGCCACTTCAGCGCAGGTACCAGTCCCAGGTCATCGAGCATCGACGGCCGAAGCAGAAGCGCGATGTCGCGTAGAGAGCGGACACTTTGTTCAGCTTGTACTCGTAACGAAGAAAGACGCGTACGGGCCTCTTCACCTCCTGAGAGAGTTGATTCCACCCGACCAAGCTCTACCAGCATTGCGGCCATCGACTGGCCGACTTCATCATGAAGCTCACGCGAGAGACTTTTGCGTTCATCTTCCCGTGCATTTTCGAGCCGAGCCGTCAGGTCACGAAGCTCCGATCTCGCTTGAACCATTTTGACGTATTGTCCTTCAACAGCATCTTCCAAGCCTCTAATTCTTGAGGTGACCGCCAAGGTCAGAATTACGGCAATTAGGAGTTCTACCAACGAAGACGCAATGAGTCTGAGGCGAAGTCTTTGTTGCTCATTTTTGACCAAAGCCTCTCCCTCGTCCAGCTGTTGATTGTTGAAAGCCGTAATCTGCCGCGAAAGCCGAAAGACTTCTATGCGGAGTGGGCCGATCGATCTCTCTCGATATGCATCGCCCTCCCGTCTTCGGGTCTCTGAATCCCAGCGAAGCGTCGGAGCAAACGAGTTCCAATAGGCCTCAACGCCGTTTCGCAGGTTTAGGAAGGTCTCCTCTCCGGCGCTGCCTGTGCTATGTCTCTCCTCTGCATAACTTTCGAGTAATTGCTCTGTTTCTTGCCGCGCCGCCTGAAGATCGAGCCGATCCCTGTCCGCCCATAAATCCTCATCCTCAGAGAGATAGTCCCGGATCATCGTACCGGATCGAATCATCGTGTTTCTCAGTTCGTCGAGAATATGGTCGCGCTTACGGAATGACGTCATCAACGCATCATTCCTCGACGAAGTCTGTTGCAGTGCGCGCGCAATATCGATGCTGCTATAGGCCATGACCAGGAGGATGAAACCAAACCCAAACCACAGCACTCGACGCCCAGCTATCAGAGGTCGATATTTGTGGTATTGTCCGTCGTCATAGAGAAGAGGCAGCCTAGAGCAACCAATCTAAATGTTCCCAGGCACAAAGCGTAATGAACATTTCCATTCACCTTACCGGGCAGTCCCTCGTGCAATCAATGCCAGCAGCCCACCGTCCGATTCATTCGTACTAGAGGCTCATGACGGGACGGCTGTTACTTTGGCAAACTCTTCGCCGGCAAGACCAGGGTACTCAGCCATATTCTGAACAACCGCAGCGGCCTCAAAGTCGCGGTAATCGTAAACGACATGAGTGAGATCAATATCGACTCACAGCTAATCGATCGAAACGATTCTCCCTTGAGCCGAGTGGATGAAAAGCTGGTTGAGATGAGCAATGGCTGCATCTGCTGCACCTGCGCGCGTTTCCAAAAGCGACTGCGTTCGATGAGCGACTTGGTGATTTATCACCCATCAAAAACGGGCGCCTACCTCGATAGAGGCACTCAAGCGCTCCAAAAAGGAGATAGAGCGTCGGCTGAACAGTCAATTACAAGGAACTGGCGTAACGCATCTCGGGACGAATTCCAGAACCTGACAAAACCTATTCCCATGCTTAATGAGACAAGAAGAATTGTCACGAGTCTCCATGAACGAACCATGCGAGGATCAGATGCTCCATTCTGACTGACTTGGCTGGACGGCCGGCGGCTAGCTACGGAAATTGATTCGGCGCTACACTCGTGGAGTGATGCCGCATCCTTCCTGGAACGACAGCTACGCAGCGGGAGAGCTTCCCTGGGATACGGGCGAGCCAGAACCGCTGCTCGTCGAGTTCGTCACTTTGGACCGCGTTCAGCCCACCCGAACACTCGAGGTCGGTGCGGGTACAGGGACGAATTCCCTTTGGCTGGCGGAGCGCGGCTTCGACGTACTTGGCATCGATATAGCCCCGCTCGCGATCGAGCGGGCCAATGCCAAGTTGGAGGGTCGCCGTCTCGATTGCCGTTTCGCCACCTTGGACTTTCTGGCCGCCTCCGCGCACGGGGGGCCATTCCAGTTCGTTTTTGACCGCGGCTGCTTCCATGTCTTCGATGAAGCCGAGGAGAGACAGCGTTTTTCCGCGCAGGTCGCGGCAGCGCTCGCGCCTGGAGGCCTGTGGCTGAGCTTAATCGGCTCGACCGAAGGTCCGCCACGGGAGGTCGGTCCGCCGCGCCGCTCGGCACAGGAGGTCGTTCTGGCCATCGAACCAGCGCTCGAAATTGTCGAACTGCGTAGCGCCGAGTTCCACGGTCACGGTGCCAAAGCGTGGTTCTGCCTGGCGCGTCGGCGGCTTTAGGGCAGTGAGTAAGTATCCCTTGGTTTAGCTAGGTGCAAGCAGCCGAACAGAAGCGGTGAGCTTAGGTATTCTTCGTGGCTGGTCGCTATCTAGCTCAGGATAGTCGGTTTTCGACCATCGACTATTGAAGACGACAAGGAGTCTCTTTGGAACGGCGAGAAAGTTATAGCTCAGGGAACTAGATACTGGAGAGCTACTTGGGCGGCATGAAAGCCGGCCATTCCGTGGACGCCGCCACCCGGAGGCGTTGATGCCCCGCAAAAAAAAAGACCATCCACAGGTGTGCGATAGAGCGAAGCTGTGGGACGGAAGATAAGTTGTCGCAGGTTCATGGCACCGGCAGAGAGATCGCCGCCGATCAGGTTCGGATTCCAGCGCTCCAGCACTGCGGGGGGTGAGATGGTTCGGGCGAGGATGCAGTCCCGGAAGCCTGGAGCAAAGCGTTCGATCTGACGCTCAATGGGCTCGAGATGATCGGCCGCACTGCCGTTAGGAACGTGGCAGTAGGCCCACGCAGTGTGGTGGCCGGCGGGAGCGCGAGTGGGGTCAAAGAGTGAGGGCTGGACGAGCAGGACGAAGGGAGTATCGGAAGTGAAGTGGCGCTCGGACGCTACGATCTCCTCCAGCGTGCCGCCGAGGTGTACAGTGGCAGCGCGAGAACACTCTTTCGCGGTCCACGGAATGGGGGAGCTGAGAGCGTAGTCGATCTTGAATGTGCCGGCACCGTAGCGAAAGCGCTCAAGCTGTCGACGATATCCTGATGGCAGCATGGACCCTCCGATTCGGAGAAGCTGACGTGGAGTTACGTCGGCAAGAATCACGTCGCGTCTGGCAACTGCACCACCTCGCTGCAAGTTTCAATGCGGCCGCCGAGTGATTCGAAGTGATGAGCAAGGGCATCGGTGAGCATCTGAGCACCTCCGCTGACGATAGGCCAACCACAGGCATGCCCGGCGGCCATCAAGACAAGACCAACAGCAGCGGAGGTCGGTGTCTCCAGCGATAGGACCGAGTGAGCAGCCATCCCTGCGAAGAGCGCACGCGCCCGGACACCCGTAAAGTGCAAACGCGCGAGCGATGCTGCCGGTAGAAGCGCTGAAAGGCCAAAGCGGGCGAGCAGAAGCGGATGTTGCGGTATGTGCTGAACTGGCCCGAGAAGGTCTGCGACGAGTTCGGCGAAATGGTCGGCTAATGGATGGAGTAGGGAGCGATATTTGCTGCCGTCGAACGCATCGAGATTGGACACGGTATCTTCGACTGAATGTTCGAGCAGCACAGCGCTGCCATCATCGAGTGGATGGGCGCAGGGAGCAGCCGGCTCGATCCATGGTATTTCAATGGGAAGAGAGCGGAAGAAGGGGCTAGCGATGCCCATCGGGTACACCGACGAACCCAAGTCATGCCGGTAGCCTGGCAGCGTGGCCTCAGCAGTGGAGCAAGCGCCACCTATCTGGCGGTTTCGTTCGAGAAGCGTCGTCGAAAGCCCTGCCGAGGCAAGCACGATTGCGGCCGAAAGGCCATTGGGCCCGGAACCGATGATAGTAGCCGTTGCCATAAAGCGAAAAGCGATTTGATGCCATCAGCTTGATAAGATGTGCAACCCCAGTCGGAACCGGAGCTGCCCGTTAAGTAACAGTCCACGAATACGGTCCATGTCGTAACAGCTACATTTCATGGTTGCGAGTTATCCATTTCCGTCGTTGAAACGTTCGCCGTGACCTCCAACTGCAGCATCCAAAATTCCCATACGGTTTGCCCATGCACAAGATCGAAAGCACCTACCGCTATCTGTTCGATTCGGAATATGGTTCACCGAATCACTTTATCGCACGCTGGCTCTTCTTGCGTGCGCTTGGCCTGATCTACTTCTCAGCGTTTTTCGCATTACTTTTTCAGGTACGCGGCCTAATTGGCCCGCAAGGAGTTCTTCCAGCTGCCAACTATCTGCAGGAGGTACGCAGTTTGGGTGCCCTCCGCTTCTGGTACACCCCTACGCTTCTCTGGTTTTCAAGCGGCGACCATATGCTGATGTCCCTCTGCTGGATCGGTCTCATCGCCTCCCTGATCCTTGTTGCCAACATCTGGCCCCGCGTAATGCTGCTCGTCTGCTTCGCGTGCTTCCTTTCCTTTGTCAGCGCGGCGCAGGACTTCTCCGGCTACCAATCCGACGGCATGTTGTTAGAGGCGGGTTTTCTTTCGCTTTTCCTCGCGCCCTCTGGCATCTTCCCCGGCTTGGGCATTAAGCAGCGGCCTGTGCGAGCCGCAATGTTTCTGCTGCTATGGGAGTGGTTTCGAATCTACTTTCAATCGGGTGTAGTCAAGCTCGAGAGTGGAGACCCGACTTGGCGGAACCTGACAGCAATGTACGAGTATTATCAGAACGGTCCGCTGCCCACCTGGATCGGCTGGTACCTGCAGCATCTGCCGCACTGGTTTCACATCGCTACCGCCGCTGCCACGCTGGGGATGGAACTCGGCCTGGTGTGGTTGGCCTTTCTTCCGCGCCCGTGGAAGATTGTCTGCTTCTTCATCGTTACGGCGTGGCAGGTCGGGGTTATCGCCACAGCAAACTACACCTTTCTCAACTACCTTGTCCTCATACTCGCAGTTTTCCTGCTGGATGATGCGTTTCTGCAACGTTTCTTGCCGCGACGCTGGCGAACTGGTCTCGAACGCGATGAGAGCGGTCCAAGGCCCGATGCGCCAATTGCCGATGTCGAAGAAGAGAAGATTCAAGCGAGATCCCACTTCCTTGCTCCCGCTCGATCGGCAATGTTCGCTGTCATGCTCACATGGATCTTCTACGCGACTGCCGTTCCCCTCGTGCAGATGTTCTGGCATGAAGCTCGGCTTCCTACAAAGCCATTAATTGCACTTGAGCCCTTCCGTATCGCTAACCAATACGGCCTGTTTGCTGTCATGACACCCCATCGTTATGAGATCGAGTTTCAAGGATCCAACGACGGAGAGTATTGGGTTGCTTATCCGTTCCGTTATAAGCCGCAGGGGTTGAAGGATCGTCCGCGCATCTATGCGCCTTATCAGCCTCGCTTCGACTGGAACCTCTGGTTCGCCTCGCTTGGCTCGTGGCAGCAGTATCCGTTAGTTCCGCGAACCGAAGAACTTCTCCTCGAAAACGACCGTGCCGTACTTGAGCTTTTCGCCGGCAACCCCTTCCCCAATGCGCCGCCACGTCTAGTTCGCGCTGTGCTCTGGCAATATTGGTTCAGCACTCCGCAACAGAAACATGCCGAAGGCATATGGTGGCGGCGCCAGTTCCTTGGTGCTTACGGCCCGACGCTCACCCAGCTTCCCAATGGTCGTTTCGGAGTTGTGGACGAGCCCACTCTCAATAATCCGTTTTAGCAACTGACAGCTCGAAGTATGCTTGTCTATCGCGTTCATAACCGCTTTGGTTGGAGCGATGCAATTGTATTTCTTGCGAGCTGATCATTTGGTGCCAAATCGCCAATGTACTCATTGAAAAGGCCACATGGACGATAGTCGGCATCTCGTGAAGTGGTTTTCGCAATGAACGAGTGACAACAGGCCTAACCGATCTCGCTTACATCTGGCCGCCTCGGCCCGCAACTCACACGAAACGGCAGCTTGCGATCATTGCCCTTCCGCCGCCCACACCCTTCATTGGCGCATTTTCGTATCGCAGTGATTCGTCACGAGGAAACAATGAGGGAGAAGCGTAAGATGTGGCCGATATAGGCATCTTCGACCGGTCAACTTCCGACAAGCCGACTTGTCGGTACCAAGCTCATCCGACTGCAGTTAAGCGCATTGACGTTTGCCTGCCAGACCTCTCATTTTGCTGAAGTCAGCCATGCAATGAACGTGTTCATTGCAGCAGGAAGAGACGTCTGGGCCGGGAGCTCCTCTTGAAAGATAGTGAGACAGCTCTACGAGCTGGTACGTAAGGGCCAGGCTGTACGCGACCTAGCTGACAACCAGTCCATCAAGGCAGCGAGCCAGGCCAAGGGCCGGGTGGAACGCGTGAATTGAACCCTGCAAGATCGACTGGCTCAAAACACCCGATCCAACCAACACAAATCAGGTTGGCTCCGGGACCGTAGAAGTGGTTGTGTCGTCTGGAATCGCATCATAATCGGTTCCAGAAGCAAAAGTTACCGACCCGTCGATGGGATTCCCTAGAGCATCGGTCAGTGTATAGCCAGTAACGAGAGCTGTGTGGAGGCTCAGTCTCGACCGACTACCGTCGAAGCCAAGGATGAAATGAAAGGCAAACTGAGGGTTTCCTCTAACGGGGACGTGCGTTCACCATCAGTCTTTATACGGAGGGCGGGTGTGGGTTACCGGTTCCGACATGGGCATGTAGGTCAGGGTTAATCAAGTAGACCGTTAGGCTTCGGTGTTTGCGGCCTGACAAAGGCGTCAATCCTGATCGATGAGAGATCCTTGACAGAAAAAGTGGCGACTTTGTTGCGTCCGGCACAAGTGCGGTTGAACAGGCAGGAGAGAAAAGAGAACGGAAGTGATGGACATAACTCGTTCGCTCCAAGAGGCTCTATTTTGGGGAGTGCCCGTGAGTATCCCACCGCCGCTGCTTGGGTGTCCACCGAAACGCGGCAGTTCCCTGCCATCGTGTCCGGAATGAAGATAGTATGGTCACCAGAATTCTAACGGCCCCGAATCATGAAAGCTGTCATACCCGATGCAGACTCACCAGTTGTACCGTTTTGGAGGTGAGCAGCACCCACTGTAGAGCGACCGCTGTAAAGACGAAAAGAAACGTCGGTGGTTCTGGGATTGCGTGACTTCTGGAGCGTTGTAATTGGTTCCGGAGGGGGTCGAGACTGTTACATCCGTAAGAACGTTACCGTTTGCATCGAACGGCTTGAGTCCGACAGTCTGAAAGGTGTCATAGTAAACTGAAACCTCTTAATAGAGGGCTATTTGCTGGTTCTGATCAAAATCGGCAGACGGTTGTCCGATCAGGAATTGAGTGAAATTGAAGTCGAAAGTGAAGTGCGCGACGGTTTCACTAGCGCCGAAAGTGAATGAGTGATCCACGTGCCCGGTACCCAAACCATTTGCGGAATTGGCCGAGAGTATTTTGAAGGAGTAACTGAATGCCATTGTCGGCAACCATGTCGATTGCCGATGAAACCTGACCTCCGTGCCGAGCCAATTGTCTCCGAACGTGCTGTGAGTGCCTGTCTCATCGGTCTGAGATAAAAAGGACATTGTGTTTCCAATGCAACTCAACGTCGCAACGCAATCCGAATTTCAAAAGACCCTTGCCAGAATTCTGGCTAATGTCTTCCTGTGGCGATGTGCGATCGAGACCGTACTCCAATTCCAGGACACCAAATTGCGTGACATGCGCTGGATTCGAGACTGTCGGTCTGTTCGGATTTGCGGCGATCGAATCCGCGTAGCAACCTGTCTGCTTTCCCATCCACTGACCGACCGCCGAACGGGTTGTCACAAGACATAGGAGAACCACGCCCCTCTGGGAAATCGCACGGAATTGGCCAAGAACCGTTGCTCGCCTGTCGCGGCTCACTTGCTTTCCAAAACGACACGGCCATAGAGCGGCTGTGTCGGACGCGCGTCGTTCCTGTACAGTTTCGAGAACTGCTCGATCTCCGCAGCCGAAACGGAAACAGGATGTCTAAGGACGAACCACGTCACGTCTTCACTGCAAGGAGGAGTAGTGAGGGAGCCAAAAAAAGTGTAGTAGTTGTGATCGGGGGGAAGCAGCCCATCCGCGTCGATCTGGACGTCCTTCTCAGATTCTGTTTTTTCCTTTTCCTTGGGCAGGTCCTTCCATAATGTGTGGATCAGAGCGTTGTCCTCTCCCTTCTTCAGAAGAACGGCCACTACCGCCACATTGCCTTTCTCATCGGTGTGCACCAGATGCACCGTCATCTCATAGCTCTTGCCGTTGATCCTTTCCTCGCTTGGCCTGTGAAAGTGGAATTGCTTGAGCTCGTATCGCTTACCACCCACGGTGATGAAACTCCCGGGATTGTAATTAATCATGATCGTGTGGCCGTTATCGACGATATTCAACGGCGAGGGCTTGTAATCGAACCGGATGGGCGGAAGGTCGGCCTTTTGCGGATTGCGGATATCAATCGGTGACTGACGATGCCCATTCTTGCACGGAGCAAACTCTGGCTCAAGCTCACCCCAATGACTAGGCCCTCGCGGCACACCATAGTCCCATGCGTGTTCAGGACTCACATGCTCCTGTGTTCCACCCGCGGCTGTTAACCCAAGCGCGCAACCGACGATCATAAGGAGACAATGGTTCCGGCAACGCATATCAACACCCCGACACCCAGAATGCTAGAATGTCGAAACTCCGGTGCTTCTGATAACGAGGGGTTTCCCTAATATCCATCATGGATAAACGGCCGCTCATCATCTGCCTTGCTCTAGCCGTCCTGCACACCCACGCCAGCGCCCAATTCACCGACCCACGCACGTACCAGAACACTCCTGTGGGGATCAACCAGCTCGAGCTGGCCTACGCTTATGTTCGCTCCAACACTTCGATCGATGCTTCCTTCGTCATCTCAGGAGCAAAATTCAATCTCAACCAAGGTCTGGTCGACTATACGCGCTATTTCGCATTTCTTCATCGCATGGCCTGGGTTGAAGGTAGCCTCCCCATCGCCAACCTCAGCGGCTCCATCACCGGCACCAACATCACTGGATCAACCACTGGCACCGGCGACTCCTGCTACAGCGCAGCCATTCTCCTCAAAGGAGGCCCGGCGCTCAGCCCGGCGCAATTCGCAAACGCCGTGAATACCACCTCCATCGGCCTGAGCCTCTCCACCACCGCACCCACCGGCCAATACGATCCGAACAAGCTTCTCAACCTCGGTTCCGATCGATGGTCGTTCAAGCCCGAATTTGCCATCTCCAAACCATTCGGGCCCGAGCAGCGTTGGGTGTTCGACACCTACGCCAACACCTATCTTTACACAGACAACACCTCGTATCGTGGCGCAGAAGTCTTGCGACAGCGAGCGCTCCTCGGCCTCGAAGGACACATCAGTTACACCTTGAACGACACCATATGGGCATCACTCGACACCCGGTACTCCTTTCGAGGCAACACCACTGTCAGCGGCGTCAATCAAGACAATCCGCAGCGGAATTTCATCTTAGGCACCGAGCTTGTCGTATCGCCAAACTCCCGAAACTCATTCACCTTCGAATTCGCCAAAGCAGCCGTTCACAAAAACGGCCCATCCCTCACCGGCTTCACGGTGAAGTACGACTACATCTGGGGAAAGGACCGGAGATAATAGTGTTGTTCTCAAATTGGCTCGAACAAACCGTTTCACGCATTGACCCTGAACGGCCGGCATTGGTTCAGAACGCTCCCTGACATGCAAGGGTTTTTGCTAGTATCGATTCTCTTCGTCCCTGAGGTAGGCTCTCTGAAATCAGCAGAGGCCGTTGCCTATGATCCCAACCCCGAACGATGTGAAGGATGGCTCGCCTACGATGACGAAGGCAGCCTTTCAAGAGAAGGTGGCCGACTTCTCTCTGGTTATGGGGGGTCCGGTCTTCCAATTGTTTCGGAAGGCACATCTCACCGGAGATCACCTGGAGCTCCTGCACCGGCGTCTACTTGCGATCGTCTCAATCGCGTGGCTGCCATTGCTGGTCCTCGACCTTGTTGTTTCTCGAGCTGGTATCCAAGGCCGGCTTACATTTCTTCATGATGTTGAGGTCCAGGCACGTTTTCTTGTTGCGCTTCCAGTGCTCATTTTGGCCGAGCTGATTGCTCATTCGCGCTTACGCCCTGTTGTGCAGCGATTCGTTGAGCGGCGAATTGTCAGGGAAGACGATCTGCCCCGTTTTGACGCGGCGATCGAATCGGCAGTCAGGATGCGAAATTCCATCCCTGTTGAACTGGCGCTTCTTGTCTTGGTTTACACGCTTGGACTGTGGCTCTGGAACAGCCGATTCGCGATCGAGTCTCCAACCTGGTATGCGAACCCAGGCGGCCGCTGGAATCTGACGCCCGCCGGTTGGTGGTACGTGTTAGTCAGTATCCCGATACTACAGTTTGTGCTTCTGCGCTGGTATTTAAGGTTCTTCATCTGGTATTGCTTTCTCTGGCGGGTGTCCAAACTGAACCTGCATCTGGTTGCCATCCATCCCGATCACTGCGCTGGACTCGCTTTCCTGGGTAAGAGCGCATACGCCTTTGGTCCAATTCTCTTTGCTCAGGGCGCTATGCTCGCCGGCCTGGTGGCGAGCCGTGTCCTATACAGAGGGGAGAGCCTGCTGTCGTTCAAGCTGCAGTTGGGAGGCTTTGTCGTCTTTTTTGTTCTGGCGGTTCTGGGGCCGCTGCTGATGTTTACCCCCAAAATGGCAGCCGCCAAACGAAAGGGACTGGCCGATTACGCCAAGGTCGCGCAGGATTACGTCGACAGGTTTGAAGATAAATGGGTTCTTAATACACCGCCGCCGGAAGAGGTCCTGGGATCTGGAGACATCCAGTCTCTCGCTGATCTGAACAACAGCTATGACATTGTGCGCGGTATGCGCGCCGTTCCGTTCGGACTTGATGACATCTCCCGCTTAGCGCTGGCGACCGCGACTCCCCTCGCACCACTCCTGCTAACAGTCTTCTCTCTGGAAGAACTCATCATGCGGCTCGTCAAGATCATTTTTTGAGACATCGTGGGCATCTACCTACTCGATTCATTTCTTCTCGTCAGAGCTCGTGAGCATCTCTTTGATAGCACCCTTGTCTGTTGCGTAGTTGCTATGGGCTGAGGTGGGGCTCGCAAACAGCCATAACCAGTGGGTGGAGTTCCTGACCGCTGTAGTTTTCGACCTCAATGCCACCGAGTGCGGGAACTGACTAGGTAGGCAAGTCGCTCGGATCATTCAATGCAATGATTCGTGGAGGCTTGCACTCCTGCGGGGCGCCGGGGAGGGACTTGAGATACTCGCATCGAACCTTTCCCCAATCATGAAGATCCGTCCCGATATTTCTTTCCGAAGGTCCGTCCAGAGCAGCTAACTCCAGCAATCGGAGTTGATTTGCGAAGAAGACCACCAGGGGAGTGCGCTTCAATATCTCCTGAAGGTTGCTTCGGGTTTGTTCCGCAGTGGCGGTCTTCCCAGCTATTTCATCCATGTCGAGGGCGGAGAAGATCAGATAACTCCCCAGGCTATGGGAGACAATCACGAATTCCTGATTTGCCCGAACTCCGATTGCGCCGGTTTGGGATGCGGTGGGCGCGTCCGCAAGCGATTTAAGAAGTAATTGGCGGATCCCATCGAGAACATAACCCCGGAGTGGGCCAAGCGCCATTACGGCGTCAGAGAATGTCCAGTCCATCAAATCGCTCTTCAACTGTCGATTGGTTTTGGCACCTCGCGCCGGTAGCTGGCGAAGACGCGTGGCCTCACTCCTGGAAATCCAGTCGTACGAATTGAATCGCTGCGGAACAACGCTATTCAGTTCACGAGTAGAGCAGGTATCAATTCTTGCTTTGCTTGGAGCGACAAGAGAGGCATCGCCATCGATGAGTTGACGGCATTTGAGCGAAAAGGTCAGCGGCACCAATTCAGCTCGTCCGCATACAAGGCTGGTTCATGGGCGCGAGCGAGCGGGAAGTGAACGGCATAAGGGGCTGCCGCATGCCATTCTTCCTGGCTTTTCCAGACCTGCTCGTCCATGTACTCGAGAGTCGGGATCGATGCATTAAGTTGAAACTCATCTCGGTCGGCGTAGTCCCACTCGCCAATTGGAGTACCCTCAGGGGTCGTGCAGTCCTTCAGATAGTCGCAAATGCTCTTTCTAAGCGCTTGCGAGTCGCGATCCCTTAGGGCCGTCGGATCCAATCCCATGAATGTAGAAGATGTGAATCTCCTTGCCCTCAGAATGTCGCAGCTCCTCACCGAGAGACTCTGACGATGGGGAACGCAGAGCAGGAACAGGGGTGGACTGAGCGGGGCAGGAGAGCGCCGGGACACAACAAAGGAGAAAGATCAACGCCCAAAAGGTTTCTTTGATTGTTGCATGACTTCGTGCAGACAGCCGATTAGGTTCGCCGTCTTTGCGGTGCACTTCTTTCATGGCTTCACCAAGGAGAAGAACTTGGAAATATCTGTGCGGATTTTTCTCCCGTCTCACTCGATCTGCCTATTAGGCGGTCGTCTCAGATTCTGGGCCAACGGCTCAATGCTAGGTAGCACGTTCAATCTCAGCAAGTGGGGACACCCCTAGTCGAATGAGCTGTCGACAAATCCCTTTGGTGTGAGGAGGAACGGGATGGTCAAGCCGAAGTCTGTGACTTCAGTTGGACGAAGAGTCGACGTCTCGTCTAAAGTACCCAAATTCTCAATTGGCGGATTCAGGCCAAATCACGTTTCCAAACCGACCAGGTCGCTGAGCACATTGGCGATCACTCATTGAGAACTCGAACAGATGTCTACCGAGTGATCCTATTCGGGAATAGGTGCGAGATGCGCGTTTATGAGGACTGACCCTAAACGTTTCTGTTATGTATCCGGCTTCGATGAAGGTCACTATTTCGTCGTAGTCCGTGTCACCGTAGTTCGGCTCGAAGATCACACACTCCGCGTCCCAGGCGTTCGCGTAAGAGTGTTCGTAATGTTGCGCCGTCGGCGTAACCGAACTCCGCTGCGATGGCTTCCAAGTCGACATCGTTACCGTGCAGAAGAAATTGCGCGTGCTCGACTCGTAAGTACTGAAAGTAGGAGAGTGGAGATTTTGCCGAGCACTGCGTCGCAACGACGTTGCAATGTGCGAGCACTGGTGGCTAGAGCTTTGGCTGCCTTCTGCAGGGAGAAGCCTTCCTTGAGATGCTCTCGGGCCCATCGTTCGAATCGCAGGATACTCTGCTTTTGATTGCTGATGTGGTTCTCGGTGTGACAAAACGGATCCACTTCAGGAAAGTCGCCTTTCACGAATGATTTATAACACTGTTACGAACCCCGTTCGGGAGATGTGTACTGACGATTCCGAGTCAAGAACGGAATACTCCAATGTTCCTGTGATTCAATTTGAAGGATCGAGAATCCGACTCAATGGGACCGATATAGGGCCTAAAACTCTACAAGAATGGGCGCTGAAGAAGTACGCGGGTCTTCCGGAACAAGTTGTCTGGGTGCGGTTTTCAGAGGATGACGAGCGCAAAGCCGACCAAATTCTATTACCAATGGCGAAGGCTTTACCAAGCCTCAAGTTTCGTCGCGCCGCAACTGTCCTTTTCCTGTCCGAAACTATAGTGGGTGACCGTCAAATATCTCGTCCGCGAACTTCTTTTTGCGATGGGAGATCAGATACTCCTGATAAACGCCGTTTTCGGAACCAAGACGGGTGAGACGCTCCGACAGACCAGCTTTCCGCTTTGATAGACTCAGCCGGAGATATGATTCCGTCGCTAAGATCGTTGGGCGAGGTGGCTGGATGAGGCAAGCTCGATCCTCCGGGTATGGAGTTACGGTTGCCATGCTGGCGATAGTGATCGTGCCCGCTGCGCTAACGCTGCACAGCGTACATGCCAACGCCCTGGGAAGCGACTATAGTCCCGGCGCTTCACCATACGGATACACCATCAGCCTGCTTCTGTTCATCATGCCCTCGTTAGCCATCGTCCTTTGGTTTATTCCTCGAGACGGTCTCACGATCTCAAAGCGGGCCTTCTTCTGGACTTTAGGGCTGTTGTTTCCCGTCGGTGGAGTTCTGGATTTCTTCTTCGCAAGATACTTCTTCACCTTTCCCAATG